>JAYTAK010001250.1:0-2580 GCA_043737515.1 Candidatus Kuenenia sp.
CGGGACTGGTTTGGGGCTCGCAATTTGCTCCCGACTGGTCACGATGATGAGTGGGCGAATCTGGGTCCTCAGCGAACCGGGAGCAGGAAGCACTTTTCACTTCACTGCCCGGTTTGCGATCGCCGATCAGAACAGTCCGGAACACCACACTGCAGTGCTCGCGCCCCGTCAGATTCCCGGTGGCAGAGACAATCTGGCCACAATGCGTCGCCTTCCGATGATTCGTCCGCTGAAAGTTTTGCTGGCGGAGGACAACCACTTCAATCAAAGGCTGGCGATCGCGCTGCTGGAGAAATGGGGACACACGGTCACTTTGGCCACGAACGGGCGGAACGCTGTCGAGGCCTGGAAGGCAGCGGAATTTGACTTGATTGTCATGGACGTACAGATGCCGGATCTGGACGGGCTGGAAGCGACACGCCTGATTCGTGAAGCTGAACTGCCAATGGGCAAGCACATCCCGATCGTCGCGATTACAGCACACGCACTCACGGGCGATCGTCAGAAGTGTCTTGATGCCGGCATGGACGGGTATGCCTCAAAGCCACTTCGAATCGCCGAATTGCATCGGGAGATCGCACAATTCTTCGAGTCGTCGTCAAACGTTCCGTCCACGGCGTCCGCGGCACTCGGCATGCATTCAAACATCGACTGGACGCATGCCCTGGATGTGTGCGACGGTGACCGCGATTTGCTGATGCAGCTCATTGACGTTTTCCTGCAGGAGTTACCGGAACTGATGAACTCACTGCATCGCGCGATCACGACCAACGACTGCGAAACGGCGCGGCAAACGGTTCACAGCATCCTGGGCTCGCTCCGCCTGTTTGGTATGACACCAGCGGTCGATCTCATTCAGAGAATCCAGCAGGATGCGAGGAACGGAAATCTTGGAGATACCGGCCAATTGTTTACAGAACTCCAGCAGCGGTTCGATGACTTGATTGCCGAAGTTCATGCGATCGTCGAGGGCAGAATCGTCCCTGAGTGAGCGTGCCGATCACGCGCGTGCGGGACTCTTCGCTGATTGACAGACAGACATTGAAACTCATCATGCCTCACCCGACATCTGAGACAATAATCGTTAACATCAACGGTTTTCACCGTGAAATCCCCACCGCATTCCCCATTCGTGTCAGGACAGCTGATTGATGAACAGATCCACTCGCAGGTCGTTTCTACGCTCATCCGGTACGGCCATGGCGACTGCTTTCGCCGCGCCGATGATCCTGCCGAACCGCGTGTTTGGTGCGAATGACCGCATTGCAATAGGTGCCATCGGTGTCCGAAATCAGGGGGCCGGAAATGTGAAACGCTTCCTTGCGGCGGGAGCGGACATCGTGGCCATTTGTGACGTGGATGCAAAAATTGCCGCCGCAGCGGTCGAAATTGTTTCCGAAAAGAGCCCGACTCCGAAAGTCTTTGGTGACTATCGACAACTCCTGCAAGATAAGGGCATTGATGCAGTCGTCATCACAACGCCGGACCATTGGCATGCCCTGATCACGATCGACGCATGCAGTGCCGGCAAAGACGTCTACTGCGAAAAACCGCTTTCACTCACGATCGCAGAGGGTCGCCGCATGGTGAATGCAGCCCGCGAACATAAACGCATTGTGCAGACCGGATCTCAGCAGCGATCATCAGCGGAATTCTGGAAGGCCTGTATGCTGGTCCGCAATGGCTTCATAGGCGACGTGACGGAAGTGCTGGTCGGAATACCCGGTCCGAATCATCCAGGCTCGATCGGCCCTGAAGAAATTGTTCCGCCTGAACTGAACTACCAGATGTGGCTCGGCCCGGCTCCTTTGAAGCCGTATCACAGTAAACGCGTCCACTACAACTTCCGGTTCTGGTGGGATCACTCCGGCGGTCAGATGACAAACTTCGGGGCTCACAATCTGGACATCGCGCAATGGGGACTGGGAATGGACCACAGCGGTCCTGTTTCTGTGGAGGGGACCGCCGAGTTTCATCCTCAGATGCTCCATGAAGTCACAGAAAAATGTCGCCTCACATACACCTACGCGAATGGCGTCAGGATGACCCTTGGACAGGGCCAGACGGACATCACAGAAGGCACAACCTTCATCGGAACAAAAGGACGAGTGGCCGTCGGGCGAGGTAAGCTCACGACGGAACCAGCCGAACTGGCCATGTCTCCTCTGGATGCCGCGGAACTGACTCAACTTTATCGAAGCACTGATCACACTAGGGATTTCCTTGACTGCATGCGGAGTCGTGAGTTACCGATCTGCGATGTCGAAATCGGTCATCGATCTGCCACCGTCTGCCATCTGGGAAATCTGGTCGCTCGACTCGGACGTCCGGTGAAGTGGAATCCGACGACTGAAACCTGCCCCGGTGATGCGGAAGCACAGCTGATGATCGACCGACCGTATCGGGCGCCGTGGACTCACTAATTCGATTGTCCCGGATGACTCTGTGCAGCAGACGTTACTGAGTATTGTGTACCTGAGCAGGATTCAGACTCACAAGCGCCACAAAAGCAAGCACCTTGGGGAGCTCGAATCCACGTGGCTCGTGACTGACAACTGACGACTGACGACTGACACCTGA
>JAYTAK010001251.1:0-13594 GCA_043737515.1 Candidatus Kuenenia sp.
TCCGGCAGGAAGAAAGAAAACAATCCCGCCAACAAAAGATCCTCAAACGCCGAACCCAGGGCCGCTAATCCGGTACCTGCGGTTTACAGTGCGCTTACGTATCATCTGCAGAACCTCGCGAAGATCGGGCCTGAAATATCGCTCGAAGTCGAAGGCCCGATCACTCCAGGCTCCGTCCTTGACGCGATCGAAACTCGTTACCCGATGCTGTGCGGTACGATCCGCGACCACGTCACCAAAAAACGTCGCCCGTTCCTGCGGTACTTCGGCTGTGAGAAGGATCTGTCGCACGATCCTCCTGATTCACCGCTGCCCGAAGCCATTGCGAACGGAGCCGAACCCTTCATCATCTGGGGAGCGCTGTCAGGAGGATAAGCCTGCGCGTAAAGGCATTGTTTGCCGGGCCGATCTGCGTCATCGCTCAAAGACATCGACAATCTACCGCGATCAATTCTGCCTGAATGTTCGTCCCCATCCGGCATTGGTTACTAAACATGTCCAGCGACTCGACAACTTCAGATCGAGTAAGGCTCGACTCATGCTCTCCTGACTCGGTAGGATAATGCGTATTCGCCAGTCATCCTGATGCATGTGAGCTTCTTTTCGCGATGGGCCAGCTATGAACAACTTTGTCACTGATCGCAATCTTCTGGTTGGCATTCTGGGCCTTCAGATGGAGTTCGTTACAGAGTCGCAACTGATCAGCGCCATGCAGGCGTGGATCTTCCGTAAAGCGGATGAGATTGAAGATATCCTGCTGGAGCAACAGGCCATCAAGCCGGAAACCAGGGACTTTCTGACGGGCATGGCGGAGCGGCACATCGCGCTTCACCACAATGATCCAGCTCAAAGTCTTGCTTCGCTCAGTTCCCTCGGTCCGGTTCGAAATCAACTCAGAAATCTGGAGGATGACGAAGTCTCACAGTCCATCACCCGGATCGGAATGATGCGTGGCGACCAGAATCTGCCTGATGCAGCAATGATCAGAGACACTGTCACGATGCCTGCGAACTCGGGTTCCGTCAGCGAACGCTTTCAGATTCTCAGGCCCCATGCGAAGGGTGGGCTGGGGCAGGTTTCGGTCGCGGAAGACAAGGAGCTTCATCGCGAAGTCGCCCTCAAAGAGATTCAGCCTGCCTATGCCTCGGACCACGACAGCCGGGCTCGCTTCATGATGGAGGCTGAAGTCACAGGGCGACTGGAGCATCCGGGTATCGTGCCCGTGTACAGTCTCGGAAAGACGAAGACTGGTTCGCCTTTCTACGTGATGCGATTTGTCAAAGGCGACAGTCTCAAGGAGGCGATTGATCATTTGCACAGCGACAGTAATCGGCTGTCAGCGGACGACAAGCGAATGACACTTCGGCGGCTTCTTCGGCGGCTGGTGGATGTCTGTAACGCGATAGAATATGCCCATAGCCGAGGCGTGCTGCACCGGGATCTGAAGCCCGGCAATGTCATGCTGGGCAAGTATGGCGAGACTCTCGTTGTGGACTGGGGATTGGCGAAGTCGGGATCGAAGTCGTCGGCACACACGTCGTCCGATGAAGCCACTTTTTTTCCGCTCTCAGGCGATGCTTCCACTGAAACACAAATGGGTTCTGTTGTCGGAACGCTGGCCTATATGAGTCCGGAACAGGCCGAAGGTCGGCTCAACGACCTTGGGCCAGAGTCGGATGTGTATTGCCTCGGAGCGACACTCTACTGCATCCTGACCGGACAGGCACCGATTCCCAAACTGCCGCCTGTAGAAATGATCGAGCGAGTTCGCAAAGGGCAAGTCACACCTCCAAGGGAACTCAAGCCGGAGATTCCGCCGGCACTGCAGGCCATCTGTCAGAAAGCGATGGCCTGTCGGCAGTTGGATCGCTATCCGACCGCTGCGGCTTTGGCCAACGAACTGGAACTCTGGCTGGCCGACGAACCGGTCACTGCCCTTCCAGAGCCGCTGCTTGATCGAGCCGCACGTTTTTTTCGTCGGCATCGAACGCTCGTCGCGTCAGTGGTGGCCGTACTCACCACCGCTGTCGCCGCACTGCTCGTTGTGAACTCGCTCGTCCGTCAGCAAAACAAAAGCCTGCAGATTGCCCGAGATGATGCCAACCAAGGTCGTGCGGAGGCCGTTGAGGAAAAGAAAAAGGCCGACATCAGTCGAAACGAAGCCATTCAGGCAAGGACTAGCGCTGAGGCAAACCTGATTGCTGCGGCAAAATTGTCACTCTTTATGCCCACTGCAGCGGAGCAGGTGCTTACAAAAGGGGTGGTAAACCGCGAGACGGTGTTGGCCTTGCGAAAATGGCTCACGTCTGAAGGCTACGAGAGCTTTACGCGAATTTACGAACAGAATCCGGACAACCCCGAAGTGGTCTATGGATTTGCCAAGGTGGCTCGCATTTCGAGTAACCTGAAGCGTCTGGAACGCGACCTGCAAGGAGCGGACGAACGAATTCAGCTTTCGCTCAAGCTCCAGTTGCAGGTTCCCGAAGAGAAGCGGACCCCAAAACAGAAGGACTATCTGGCGGAGACGTATCGTGAAATTGGCACGCTGCGGAAAGCAGAAGGGAAGTTAAATGAAGCCGATGCGGCGCTGACCAGGGCGCTGGAGCATGTGGCCGATCTGATCGCCACCGAACCAGACAATCCCCTCTACAAACGAACAAAGGCAGTGATCGAAGTTGAACAGATTGGCCTGCTGAGTGAGAAGTTGGAGCTGGAATCGGCACTTCAAAAGGCCGTCAGCAGTACAGCCACGTTTCAACTGTTACTTTCCTCGGATCAAGCGGCGGACGCAGATCCGATTATGTTGCTCTTATCACTTGCGCGTCAGGTCACGCTGCTTCACCAGTTGCGACGCCACGACGAGGCCAATGCTGTCTCGTTGATCGCGATTGCAGAAGGGAAGAAGTGGCTTTCTCAACGGCCAGGCGACCCCAACATTGCTCTTCCGGTGGCGAGGATACATTACTGGACTGCCGAAGGCATCGCGGATTCGCAGGGCTCCACTGCAGAAGCCGTCGCTCACATCACTGATGCCCTGTTGATCCTTGAGGACCTTGTCGCCAAGTCCGTCAACCCTGGTTATACCTACGGCCTGGGAGATGCCCTGCGGATTCTGGGGAGGATTCTGCGACTGCAAATGAAGTATCCGGAAGCGGAGGCGGCGTTGATCAAATCCAGAGAACGGCTGGAGAAGTTGGTGAAAGCCTCCGACACAGCCGATCACCGCGACGTGCTGGCTCGATCGCTGCACGAACTGGCAACCATAAAAATCGCCGCTGGCGACAAACCAGCGGCGATTGAGTTATTGCAACAGGCCGAAGCGATGCAGACCGAAGCCTGCCGGATGGCACCCGAGAGCAAGGCCATGCAGCGTGAACTTGAGTTGATCAAAAATGAACTTATCATTCAGTTGGAACAATGACTGAGTTCCACAGCATGAACACGAACCGGCTGTGTCTCTATTATGGGATCAGACCAGCAATATCCGGGAACGTAGTATTCTCACCGTCTGGGTTCGTTAAGGTCACGTCGATCACAATGATGTCGCCTGGGTCGCCAAAGTCGCGTTTCGGACGGACACCTTTGCCATTTTTTTTTGCCTTCGCGATGGGCTCGCCTTCGTCACCAGCCTTGCAAGTCACTTGCAGCAAGGCCACCTTGTCGTCAAAGACCTTGCCTGTCTTCTTCTTAGGATCCACGATTTCCGCAACCGCTACCGTCCCAATCCACTCATACGCCGTGACTATATCATCCTTGCTTTCTACGATTCGGACCGTCGCTCCATCCGTAATATTGTGGACCTTCGGTACGCGAAGCAGAAATGTTGAAACGGAGTCTTCCGTTCGGTTGAGCACTATTCCAACACTTTTTGCTTTTGGTTTTTCTGCCATGCGATTCGCCTCTCGAAATTTGTTGCGTAATAAAAATCACTAAACGCTATTCGCCCGGACACAACTACTCCGGTCCGTCAATGATCACCACTCCCGGGTCTGGATTGGATTCTTCTCCCCCGGCATTCGTCACCGTCACATCAACGTCTAACAAATCGCCAGAACCTTTGGGGGTCTTGCCTCTGCTGAAATAATCGGCCTCTTTGGAGAACTGCAGTTTGGCCCGGAATCCTGGTCCCTTCTCTTTATCGACCTTACCTTCCCACACGACCTCAGTTGTTTTATGGCGTTTCACTTTCACAGGATTACCAATGGCAATGCCACTGCCCGAGAGCCAGATGTGGCTCACGCCGACAGTCTTGATTGTCAGTCCGGCTTTTTTCAGGATTGGTGCGGTCATGTCGAATTCTCCAAGTGGTTGCAGGTCAGTCCCCAGTGTCAAAAGCATATCAGTGCCTTCATTTCACTGCAACTGTTCGCGTACGCGCAGCGCGGCTGGCCGGTTTGTCAATTTGCAGTAGGGTGTGTGCAACGGAGCGCAGCACACCACTGTGAATTCGTTGATCGACATGGTGCGTTGCGCTTCGCTGCACGCACCCTACAGAAATCGCAGATTCACAAATTGGTCAGCCGTTGTATGCGAAGTATGCGGAACTGGGCGGCATTCAGGAAATGAATGGGCTGACCGACACGAGTCATTGGAATGCGTCCCGAATCACATGCCGCCGCTGTCGCGTTTGCCTTCCATATCCTACGATGGACGTCAACTCGGAGTTCACTCATCCACAGCAGGAACTTGGCGTCGTTCGGAAATCAATCCATGAAAAATCATATGTTGATCATTACCGGCGTTTTGCTGGTCGCTCATTCCGGACTCAGGGCGGCGGAAAAGCCGAAGCCAAATGTTCTGTTTATAATGGCGGATGACCTCCGCGCTGAAACGGGCAGCTACGGCTCGTCTGCCATCACGCCGAATCTCGATCGACTGGCGAAAATGAGCGTGCAGTTTGACCGAGCGTACTGTCAGCAGGCAGTATGTAATCCGTCGCGTTCGTCGCTACTCACCGGTCGTCGCCCGGATTCGCTGCAGGTGTGGAACAACAGCACGCATTTTCGGGAACCCAACCCGGACGTCACGACGATTCCTCTTTGGTTCAAAGACCACGGCTACCATATTGGCGAACACACGCTCTGGGGAAAAACATCCAACTTCGAACTCGACGCGCGAGTGCCCATGCTGATCAGGGCACCAGGGATTTCTCAGGCGGACCAAAAATCGCACTCGATCGCCGAACTGATGGATCTCTTCCCGACGCTGACGGAACTCTGCGACCTGCCCGCACCGGAGAGTCTGGAAGGCACAAGTCTTGTTCCCGTCCTGCGCGATCCGTCGAAGTCTGTGAAGCAGGCCGCGTTTACTCAGCATCCTCGTCCGGCCTCCTACGACCGTACACCATCGAAGCAGCCTGAATCGATGGGCGTCAGCGTCCGCACGGCGAAGGTGCGATACACCGAATGGCGCGACTGGAAAACCGGCGAAACCACCGCCCGCGAGCTTTACACGGACGCAGACGAACCAGCAGAAACGCAGAGTCTGATCGATGCCCCATCGACCGCCGTCGATCAGCGAGAAGCGGCAGAACTCCTTCGGCGGCAGGTTCCATTGGCGGCTCATCCGTAGTTGGTCGTCATGGAGCCGGAACACATCACAGGGCCAGGTGCGTGATGCACTCATGGTGTTAGTCTTCCCGCGGTGTGAATTGACAAAGGCGAGCGGCTGGGCGTCAGCCCTCCGTGTCGTCAGCCCTCTGGTTTTCCGTCCGGCTTGCCCCCAATGGCGTGGACGTAAGCGATTTTGGGTTTGAAATGCCCCGGCGGAGCTTGCCTCCGTCGAGCCATGATCATCACCAGAAAATGTCGGAAAGCCAAACATGGCCACCATGCGGCTTGCCCGCATGGAGCCGTGATTCCATTGATCAGCGCTCTACGGAGACAAGCTCCGCAGTGGCGAAAATCGCGTCTCGCTTTCTTGTCTGGTTCTGATCATGGCTCGATGGGGACGAGCCCCATCGTGGCATAGTTTTCCTTAAGTCCACGCCATTTGGGACAAGCCCGGTTGCTGCGTGATTCTCATGCCGGTGGGATCGTGATGATCAGCGGTGACCGACATCTTGCGGAACTCGCTCAGCGAACTGCAGCCGTGAACCAGAACGTCCGAAAACTCTGCGTGCTTTTCAGGCCATGCTGCAGATTTAACGGGGCGACTCAAGTTGTGATTGCTGCGATAGACCTGAAAAATCCGAATAAACGGATCAATAATTTAGTTGCAACTTTAATTTCAAGTTGCAACTTGAGCATTAAAGTCGTACTTTAACTTCATGAACGAATTGCTTTTCGACATTGTCCTGGACGGAATTCCGGGAGTTCGCTTTGACGCGATGCTTGGAGATTCCACGTTTTTTGAGGTGCTGATTGAACCGAGAGACCTTCGAAGACTCCGGGCGGCGTTCGTGGAAATTGCACGATGCGCGAGTTGGAAGCAAGAGCGGAAGGGCGTATTGCTGATCGAGGACCCAAGTATCGGTACTGCACGCCTGTTTCAGGAGTTCGAGGGATTCAGTGCAATCCTGCGTCCCGAGGTTCGGGAACGCCTGACCATCGTCGTTCGTCGTAAAGGCGAACTGGAAAAAGTCGTTGGCCACTTGCCATCGGAAACCCGCGAGAGTATCGAACTGATTATTGATCGCGTCCGGCACGCTTCGACACGTCCTGCAAAGCGTCCAGGCGAAGCGTTCTTCGATGTCCTTCGAGTCCTTCTTGTGCAATGGTTCCGCGGCCTGGGGCGTATCACTTCTAAAGAACTCCGTGAGCAGACTGGATTCAGCTATCCAACGATCGCGGACTGCCTGGAGAAGCTTCAACCGTATCTGATCCGCTCATCGGACCGCAGTATTCAGTTGGGCACGTTTCCCAAAGATGCATGGTTCAAGCTTATCGCCCAGTCCGAAAAAGTTCGTTCAACTCAGGAATTTGCAGACCGCTCAGGACGTCCGAGGCCAATCGAGACCCTCGTGGACCGCCTGCAGGAACTCCAACGTTCAGATATTGCGGTCGGAGGAATTCTGGGTGCTCGGCATTATTGGCCTGGCATCGACCTCTTTGGAACACCCCGACTCGATCTGATCGTCCATTTGCCAAAGAAGAATGATGTCGCGAACGTCATTCGACAGCTTGATCCAGCGTTGAAGCCTGCTGAACGTGGCGAGCTGCCACGTGTCGCTGTCCACACACTTTACCGTCCTGTGAGCTACTTTCAGGCCGAAGCAACTACAAACCCCTGGGCCGACGAAGTGGAGTGTTTGCTGGATCTGCATGAAGCACGCCTGGAATCGCAGGCGGCGGAGTTTCTTGAACGACTGATCGCTGGAGGGATCGCATGAGCAATGTGACACCATTGCAGGTTCTGAAGGATGTCGCCAGAGCCGTTCCGGAAGACTGCCGCTCGAATATTGTTGTCATCGGCAGCCTGGCTGCGGGCTACCACTATTTCGGCAGCGACCAGTCGAAAGCAGTTCGTACCAAGGATGTGGACTGCGTTCTGGAACCGTTTCATGCGGCAGTGGGCGCTGGACAGAGTATCGCACGAAAGTTGCTTGATGCGGGTTGGGTGCAACAGGCAAGTGCAAACAGCAAGGCCCCCGGAGACAGCAGGACGCCTGTGGAAGAACTGCCGGTCATTCGGTTGTATCCACCCGGGGCTGAACCAAACTCAGAGCAAGCGTGGTTCATTGAATTGCTGACCGTTCCTGAATCTGCCGCAGTGAACGGGAAAGAGTGGATGCGATTGGAGCTGCCGGAGGGTCATTTCGGTCTGCCCACGTTTCGATTCCTTTCAGTCACTGCTCATGATCCGCTTCCCGTTGCGGATATCGGGATTCGATACGCACGTCCGGAAAACATGGCACTTGCAAATCTGCTGGAGCATCCGGAGATTAAACCAACAACCATGAGTTCGCTGTTCGCTGGCCGTGCAATCAAACGCAGCAACAAAGATCTGGGTCGAGTCCTCGCGATTACGATTCTCGCGGACCTGGACGATTATCGTCCATGGACTGAGATCTGGAAAGACGCATTGACAGTCTGCTTTCCGAATGAATGGAAGGAACTGGCACTGAGAGCGGGAATCGGGTTACGAGCCCTGCTGGCAAGTCATGACGACCTGGAGCAGGCGATGCACACGTGCGTCAATGGACTTTTGGCATCTCAGCCGCCAACATTGGATGCATTGACAGCGGCTGGCGAACGATTGCTTGGCGATGCCGTCGAAATGCTGGAAAGGTCTGCCAGATCATAACCGCCACAATGGAAGTTCTCGCCTGTCTGATTGCCATGGATGTGGTGGGGTGGTGTTGTCGAATGACAGTCAGCAGAAAAAGGTTCGTGAGAAATCGCGGTCACGTCGAGCTTCCAATCGCGGATCGTTGTTCATGTCGTAGTCGGAATGCCTGCTGCTGCTGGACTGGACGGGTCGGCAGTTGAGACCGGGCAAATTTGTCTCCGTGCCCAAGTCTGAACTGGCGAATCTGGAACTCATGAATCTGTCGGCGTAACTGTGGTTGCAGATCGTTGAGCTATTCGGGAACCGCAGTTCCGCAAACCAAATACCGCCGCCTACCGTTTCAACGCCACGTGCCGCCCCCGATTCCAAGATCCGTGTCCCGACACGCTTGAGGCAGGCTGCACAAATCAGTTTGATTGAGAAAGATGGTTGATCTGCTTCGACATCGCTAGCCGTTTAGAGGGCCCCTACTCAGATGGCCCAATTTAAGTGCAATTCAGGTGCTGGCGATGGAATCCGGAAAAATCCGATGAGAATTTGCGATTTTTTGTTAACGCAAAATGAAAGCCGGTGGTGGAACTCTCCGGGCTTTTTGTGATTCGAAATGCATTGTTCAACAGTCAGTGAAATCGCCGATTTACCGCATTCTGGTATGGAATCAAAAGACAACACCTGGGAAGATATGTGGTCCGTAGTTTTCAACAGCCAAGAAGAAAGGTAAACGTATGTCAGATCCGTCAAAAGGTGCCTCAGTCACAATGGGATTGTGCTTTGGACTTTCACCGAAAGAAGAAGAACGTGTTGTGTCAATTGAACGTCAAATCGGTCAAATCCTCGTAGAAGCGGGATTAGGCGAACGACGTCCAAATTGGATCGTTAAGGACGATGAAAATGGCGACAGGAACTTGCTTCTGGAAGTTGCGATCAGAAAGGAACCAATCTTTTCAATGTCAGCCGCCAATCTGGACTTGATGTCTGATGCGGAAATTCTGAACGAAATACGCTCAAGTTTATCAGTGTGATTCAAAATCTGAGAAAACACAAAGCCACGTGAAAAGTCACGTGGCTTTTGTGTTCGATGCTGCATCAATCAGCGGAGGCCGGTTCAATCGTCGTAGCTTCCAATGAGTAACGTTCGTCGAGGTTCTTCAGTTCTGCAATGCAGTATTCGGCAATCGCTTCCAAGTCGTTGCAGAGGACTAACATCTGACTCATGATGCGAATGTAGGGACTGTTATCGGATTTTTCATTTTTCTTTATTCTCGCTGCATCATTGACGCTCAGGCTATTGTAATTCGACATTTGGTGCCACGCTCGTTCCATCGTTACCCCTATGCCCCTGAGTCCCTCGTGGATTGGAATTCGGCGAATCTCTGAGTCAAGGGCCGACAGTCGATAAATGGAAAAATGTGCATGGACTCCGCTAAAGGATTCCACCTGCTTTTTGAGCAGCAACAGATTCCTGCGAACTTCATTGTGAAGTGCTGAGTAGCGTTGTCGTTTCTCTTGATCGCTTTCGTAGTCTGCAAATCGATTTTTGTTCTCCAGTTGTTCGCCATCAAGAAAGTAAACATTCTCGCCATAGTTCTCAGTTCCACACCAATCATGAATTCTTTCGATGGCAGTGCTGGAGATTGTGCCCGTGGTCATCACGTAAACGGCAGAAATTCGTTGTTCATGTACCCCTTTGTGAAATCGCAGTTTCACGCCAAAGCACCGCTTGACCTGGTCCAGCAAATCGCCGATCTCTCTGCTACCACTGCCGATGTTTCCGAGCTTCACTTGAGCGGCGTAGAATCTGGAGTGTCCGAAACGGTCATAGTCGGTAAAGAAAAAATCCTTTCCCTGCTCACCGGGGCCATGAGTGTTCTTGATATTCATGAACCCCAACTTGGCGAGGAACGGGGCAATCCATGTGTCCCGAAACTCTTGCTCACTTTTGAAATTTGGTAACGCCATCTGAGTTTTCCCATCACCTGTCAAATTCCAGTTTTCTTTAAGATTGCGTTCAGGAGGTCTCTCAGAATCGTGATCTGTTGGCTGATTCGTTTCTTACTCTGCACCCTGTCGTCCAGTTCTGTCTATCCCTTTGCATCGGCTGGGTGGCACTGACGATATCAATTCTGGTTGTGCGTGTGCCACTGGCTTTGCCAGTGTGGCTTCATGGTGCCATTCGCAAAACACTGACAGAGCCAGTGGCACACATTGCCGCGCACGGCTTACCAGTGCTGCCGCGCACGGCTTACCAGTGCCACCCAGCCGAATCCACCGCATTGCCGGGGCACCGCAGTAGGCGATGACAACCAGGATCGCCCGCATCACCCACTGATCCTGCGAAACCGCTGCCCCGTTGATGTAGTACAGAATCGGAATCAGCACGACCGCCGTTCAAAGTCCAAACTCCAGATGCGAGAGAATCTCATCGGTTGTCAATTCGGCGTCTGCTTTTTCATTCTCTGCTGTCGTCATCTGGCTGATCCCGCGTCCGAGTTGTTGAGTAAGCGCAACGTACGATACGGAGCTTTGAATCCAGAAGTCAATCGGCATTCTGGTTCCTCGAAGCCGGGCTAGTGCTCTGTCATTGGTGCCTTGATGGATCGGGGTGGCCGGGGCTGGACTGAGCGGAGCGAAGGAAGCCCCGGGGTTTCGGGCTGGCACCCTCCAACCCCGGTCACCCTTCACTCCATTGCTGACAGAACACTAGCCGGCATTGCGCACCGAGTAGGCCGGATCAAGACCGCCGCCCATGCCGGAACAGCGCAAACCTGAGCTTCTCGTCGCGACACCTTGTCATGTGGATCTTGATTTGACTGGCGGTCGCCGCTCCGGCTTTCATTGGGTTTGCTCGGTCCGGCCTACTATCCCGTGCGCAATGCAGGCTAGAGCGACAACAGAAACGCTTTCAGTCGCGACCGCTCTTCGACCGACGCGGAGGCTTTGGGATCCGGATGAGTTTCCAGCAACTCGTCGATCGATCGAAATCGCGCGTCGTGGAAGAAGGCGCGACGGTGTCGCAGGCCCTTGAGCGACGGAGGGTTGAACAACTTCGTGCCCGCTTCATCATGCACGGCCACGTCATACGTCTGTGGCGACGAGAAGTCATTTTCCGGATCGTGGCATTTGTTGCAGGCTCGTTCGCGGAAGATGGTCGCCCCGAGCGCTGTTTCTTCCGCCGTGCTGACCGGGACCGGAGAAGGCGTTGACAACGTTTGCAGGTAGGCGGCAATGTCTCTGGCGACATCGTCATCGCTCGCACCGCTGGTGCGTGAGCGATCGTCGCGGTGCATCGTTGACTTCAGCGTCTGGCGGACCTGTGCTTCAAGGCTTGTCTGGCTGCCATCCCATGCCCATGGTCCCGTGACGGAAGAATTCAACAGTGACGGAATGCGTTTGGGATTTCCGAACCGGCCATCTCCCAGCGTATCCGCCAACAGGTCCGGCGAATGTCCATCGACATGACAACTGCTGCACGACATCCAGCCATCATGCGACAGCTTCGCCGCATAAAACGCCGCCTCGCCACGATCTTCTGGTGTCTCGAGTGTCCGCTGTTTTCCGAGAACTTTTTCGACACGAAGCCCTTTGCTGAAATCAACCAGGGACGCCGTATCGTCCAGCGTGTTTACGCAAAGCAATCTCGACGGTCCGAGGTGAACCAACCGAGTGGGCAGCAGGCCAACATCGACGAATCGCGGCACCTTCGCAGTACTGTTCCACCAGGCAATCTGATTGGTGCCCGCCACCGCCACTGCGAAATGTCCTCTGTCCCACGCTACGATTCCAGCAGGGTCACCCGCTCCTCCGCCAACATCGCTGAGTTGAAGAAAACGCATGTTTCGGCTGATCGGTTGCGTCGTGTCGAAGAAGTCCGCTTCCGGAATTGAGGCCAAACCATTCTGCATCAGAGTGCCCCAGTGAATATCATCACGGCTCGATTCGGCGACCTTGCTCAGCCGCTGATGGGTGATCAGAATCTGACTGCCCCAAATCTTTCGAGTCATTCCGCCAATGTGATGGCCCGACAGTTCATGCGCCGCGACAATGATACCGGACGGAGCATCAACCACGACCACATGACCTCCAAACGCATCGGCCACCAGAAATCGCTGGTCTGGCAGAGCGAGCAATTCCTTTGGCGGAAAGCTCAATGGAATTCGTGTCACGGCGTCGCCGTCCGGACGACCATCGATCGCGAGCGGCACCATGCAGACGGAATGATCCCAGGTCATCGAGACGCAGGCGAACCTGCCGTCCAATGAAACAGCGACTCTGGCCGGCGTCGCTTGCAGAGCCACCGTCGCGGGTTCATCGACCGCCTGTGGAACTGTATTGATCGAAAGCAGGGACGGCGGCATGGTCGCCACGGCAATCAGGTACTTTGACTTCGGCATCATCGCAGCATCGACGATTCCCGACCAGCGGCCTTCAATCATCCGGACCTCCAGGGTATTACTGTCGATGACAGTAATTGCAGACAAATCCCGATTGGCGATCAGCGCGGAGCCGCCATCATCGCTCATCACGATCGCCACGGGCCGACCGAATATCTGTGGTTCCTCAGCCCGCGCAGGCGCGGTTCCGGCAAACGAAATCAGGAGTGCGATGACGACGATGAACGTCATCCAGCCGAACGTGCATCGCGGCTCGCCAGGATTGTTCGGCTTCCAGACCATGGATCGACCTTCACTCTTTATTCGCGTTCTCAGATCCCGAGGCAGTTGCTGAGAAGTACTGTCCGCAATTCCCCGCAGCACCTCCAGTACCAACTGCTGCCGCGTAGGGGGTTCAATATGATGCTCGATAATCGCCTCAATCACATCTCTGGTCGGGTCCTCGGCCGAAACCTCAGAAGGCACCGGATCCACGGACACATTGTCCTGCCCGTAAACCAAAGCCGCCTGAGCCGCAACCAGCAGTGCCGCACAGAATCCCACACGGACGAATGAGCCAAAGTGAATTCGCATGGTTCCTACCTCTTTGGACTGCGGCAGCCTGCTGCCGCTTTCCGTTCAACAGCCTGCTGTTGGACAGATTGGTTGCACTCGATCAAAAATCCAACTGCACTTCCGGCAGCAGGCTGCCGGAAGTTGAAAGCGGCAGCAGGCTGCCGCAGTCCACAAAAAAAAGAATCAGTCATTATCGCCATCTTCGGCGGCGATCTCGTTGTACTTGAAACTGGTGATCGTCTTGAGCCATGCCGGAGTCACCGACTCTTTGAACTTCTTCGCGCTGCACCATTTCCAGTCCGAGCCGACTTTCACCAAACTATGATGCACCGCGTTTTGATGGACGTAGTGCAGTCGCGCGAGATAGCTCCGCTGAAAAGTCAAATGCGTCTCGCGGAAGTTCTGCCATAAGCGACTTC
>JAYTAK010001252.1:0-2577 GCA_043737515.1 Candidatus Kuenenia sp.
TGTGATTGATCTGGAGCGGGCGAAGACATTGCAGGCGATGGGAGCATCGTCTCGTGTCCCTGAAGATCGCGATTTGTACCTGCAACAGGCGAAAGAAGCGCTGCAGAAATTCACGAGCGCTCACAGCACTCATCCGCAGGCGGCGTTTGCGAATTCGATGCTGGGTGAACTGCTGCTGGAACGGGCACGCACGCTGATCTGGCAAATGGAAGGGGCTGAGTCACCCGAAAAGCGGACTGAGTTTCAACTCGCGGCCCGCAAACTGATTGATGAAGGTCAGGTGATTTATCAGACGGCGAATGATCAGTACAAAGCCGCATTCGATGCCTTTCCAAACTTCATCGACAAGACAAAGGACGAAGATCAGTTCAACGCCCGGCAGGACGTTGAGGCAAAGTATCTGCGTGCCTGGTTCAATCTGATTCGCTGTACTTATGAACGCGGTCAGACGTTTGATCAGGGTTCCGAAGAACGCAAGACCACACTCAATCAGGCAGCCGGACTGTACGAAGCACTTCACACGCGTTACCGCACCAATCAGATCGGCCTGCATGCCCGCCTGATGATGGGCAAATGCTTTCAGGAAGCGGGCACGACGCTGGACGACCTCAGCCGCGCGCTGGGGATTTACAATGAGATGCTGGGGCATGCGTCAGAAAGCGAATCCGTCGAGCTGCTCAAGGGAATCGCGTTGCAGTACCGCCTGATCTGTCTGAATGATCCGCAACGAAAGGACCATCAGCTTGTCGTGCAGGAAGCCACGATCTGGTTGCAGGAAAACAAGGCCCGGATATCAACGCCGCATGGACTGGGGATTCTGTGGGAGCGTGCGATTGCGGCAGAAAAACTGGGTGCTGCCCGTGAAATTGCTGACAATGATCGTGAGGCAACTCTGCGCGTTGCTCTGAATGATGCGACGACGGTGGCGCGTTATCAGGGGCCGTTTCGAGAACCTGCGAATGCCATGAGTCGCCGCATCAAGGCGGCTCTGGGCGACAAGGACAAAGAACCGAAAGATTTTGCGACCGCCTTTGAGCGTGCTCGTAACATGATCGCACAGATTACGGCGCTGAGCGACGATGTCACTGCTGCAGCAGACGAAAACGCGCGGGCTCAGAAGAAGGCCGCCCTCGAAGCGCATCTGCACGAAGTCGGTCGGTTGCTGCAACTGGCGCTGGACCTGCGGGATTCTGACAGCGAAGTGAAAGCTGTGGCTCAGGCGCGGTATCTGCAGAGTTTCGTGATGCTGAAGCTGGGACGCCCGCTGGACTCCATGATTCTGGCGCGGCACTGCATGATTCACGATCGTGCAACCGATCCGGACACCGCGTCGAATGCGACAGAAATTGCGATGGCCGCAGCGGTTTCGGCATGGAACATGGCTCCCGCTCGTGATCGCGATTTTGAAACCCGGGCGTTGAAGGATGTGTGTCAGAAGATTCTGGAACTCTATCCGCAGTCCAGTCGCGGTGGTGAAGCTCGGATGCGACTTGCAACCGTGTACCGCACCATGAACGAACCGCTGGAAGCGGCTAAATGGTATCTGGAAATTCCGGAGACCGACCCGCAGTATGCATCGGCCAGAATCAGTGCTGGTCAGTCGTACTGGGCCGCATGGACTCAGAAGGCGTCAGCCGCAGCCTCAGATTCCGAAGGCACAGCCACTCCGCCTGCGGAAATGCTGACATGGAAAACCGAAGCTCGCAATCTGTTGACGAAGGGAATCCAGATGGCGCGTGACAAAGTCGGCCCGGATGCCAAGCCGTCAGATGAAGTCGTCGCAGCCGAAGTTTCGCTTGCCAGCATCATGAATCTGGATGGAGATTTTCAGGGAACGATCACACGCCTGACGAGCGGCGATGCGAATTCTGTCGTGGCAGCAGTCAAAGTCGCCGACGGCGAAGCACGCCCCGAGGATGGAATTCAGAGCAAGTCGTTTGCCGGACTGACGTATCGACTGCTCCTGCGTGCGTATGTCGGGATGCAGCAAATCGAACTGGCTCTGGGTGTGATGACGCAGTTGGAAAACGTGGGCGGTCAGGATATCCTGGCCGTGTACACTCAGTTGGGTCTGGAGCTACAGGAAGAACTGAAGCGATTGAAGGCGGCGGGCGACAACGAGCGTCTGGCACAGACCCGAGATTCGTTCGAAAAGTTTCTGCAGAAAGTCTACGAATCTCGCAACAAGTCTGACTACAACTCATTGCTTTGGATCGGTGAAACATACTTTGGCCTCGGTCAGGGTGTGGCTGCCGATCCGACCGCAGCGGCCGCATATTATGCGAAGGCTGCCGACGCTTATAACGAAATCATCACCGGCGGGCTGGCTGCCGAGGGGAATCGGACGGCCGTGCAATTGCGGCTGGCCCGCTGCCGCCGCCAGCAGAAGCAATTTGACGAAGCATTCCGCCTGTGTGACGAAATCCTGAAAACCAATCCGAACGCACTGGACGCGCAGTTCGAAGTGGCTCATGCGCTGAGTGACTGGGGATCGGAAAAAGAGCCGGCAAAACTGCTGGATGCGATTCAGGGCATCAAAACGCCGGAAGGTAAGACCGGACATGTTTGGGGCTGGTC
>JAYTAK010001253.1:0-5918 GCA_043737515.1 Candidatus Kuenenia sp.
GCTTCATGGACGTCATCGGAAAGCGGACCGACACGCATTTCCACTAACGCAAGACATCGAAGTGCTGCGAGCTTCTCCTCGACGCTCCAGTCTGCGGTATCGCTATAAAAATCTGCAGATTCGTTCAATACAAACTCGAACATATATCGAATCAACTCAGCGGTCAGCCTGTCGTCATGCATTGTGAGATACTTTACATCCGTCGTTTTCTTGTCAAACAGCGTAATAACTGCCGTGTAATCAGCAATCTGTCCGAGTCTTGTCAGTGGATGGCCACTCAGGCTGACGCCGCCTCTGGTCCGTTGGAGAGCACGCATCGCTGCCAACTGCTGATGACGATCGCTGCTGTCAAATGTCCGGCGGATCAAATTGATTTCGTCCTGAGAATTATTGTTGGGGGGAAGTGATTCAAGACGATGGCGCGCCATTCGGTCTTCTTTTCCTTCCGCGTTAGCAATCTGCCCTGGCGATCCGGTCTCCTCGCCCGTGTACGTCACGCGAAACAACTCCGACTGCGTTCCTCGCCCACCGACGGAGAAATACAACGCACCATCTGGCCCAGTGGCGACATCAGTCAGCGGCAGCGGAGTTCGCGACAGGAACTCTTCCTTCGTTGCGGTGTACGTGCTCATGCTGGGTTCGATGTGGATGGCGTACATCGTGCCGAAGGTCCAGTCGCAGATGAAAAGAGCTTTCTGGTACTTCGCCGGAAACTTGAGCGGCGCGTAGACGAAGCGACCGTCGTTGCCAGCGGGGACGGTGGCATGGGCCGAGCGAGCGATGTCAGAACCAGCCGCCAACGGAGAACCGTAGCCGAATTCAACACCCACCGGTGAACCAGGGCCGATGTTGATCATCGGCGGAAGGCTGTCGAGGTAATGATTCGGCCACTTACCGCTGCCGCTCCGCCAGCCGAATTCGCTGCCGCTCGTGGCATGGACGACTCGTGTTGGACGGTACCAGGGCATGCCGACGTCCCATTCCATGTCGGCGTCATAGGCGAACAGCTCGCCGTCCGCGTTGAACGCCATGTCGTACGGATTGCGGTAGCCGATGCTGAAGATGTCCCAGGACTTTCCATCCGGATCGGTGCTGGCAATCCAGCCGCCAGGTGCCATGATTCCAACAGCGTGACCACCGGCGTCCCACATGCGAGGCAGCAAATGATCTTCAGCCCAGTTCGTGGGGACTCGGCTGGTGAAGTCTTTATTGGTCAACTCTTCACCGGGATTGAATGGAGGCTTTGTGTGATTGCCGCAGATCACAAAGAGCCGACTGCCGTCCGGAGACAATCGCAGCGCGTGCGGACCATGCTCACCGCCGCCCCGGAACTCTTTCAGTTTGACGCATTCGTCGAACTGATCATCGTCGTTCGTGTCTCGGGCTCGATACAACCCGCTGCCGGGTCCTCCGTTGCAACTGAAGTACAACGCATCAAACGCCCACAACATGCCCTGCGCCCCGGTCGGCTGGAATTCACACTTTGAAAAGTCGAGGCGCTCGACGATGGTTTCACCTTCGGAAATCTCTGGCAACGTGATTCGATAAATCCCCTGGTCACCCTGATCACTGGCCAGCAATCGACCCTTGTTATCAAAGGTGATGCAAACCCATGAACCCAGTTCATCCTTCGGCACGGTGAAGAGTTTTTCGACCTGAAAGCCGGGCAGAAGTTCAAAGACTCCGGCGGGAACGCGGCTTGCAATGGCGGCATTGTCGAACACGTTCCCCCACGGCCCGTCGCCGTAGGTCCCTCGCACCTCAACGGCTTGAGTCGATTCTTCACCGCGCTTGGCGGCGACTTTCCACGTTTCATCGGTCACGACTTCAATCAGTTTGCCATCGTCGGTCAGCACTGCGAGTTTCAAAACAAACGCTGCGACAGCGCCTTGGTTCTCCACTTCCGCCTCAATCACATTCGAGCCGTCCACGAGCGATGCCGTCACGTCGGCATCCATCGGCTCCTGCCATTCGCTGCTGCCTGCCACCCGCTTGCCGTTGACGTACACCGTGCCCACATTATCGCACGATGCTCGCAGCCGCGCGGCTTTCACGCTCTTCAAATCGACGGCTGTCCGCAGCACATATTTGGCGTCATTGTCTGCGCCCCAGATCCATTGAGGCACAACTCCGCCGGTGAATACGCTGTCATCAATTGCCGATTTAGTGACCTGAGCGGGCTCGCCCGTCGAGCCGCGTTCCACTGAAGGCTGCAGTTCGACTTTTTGCGTCCAGGTTTGTTGGGCGAGTGCCGTGGCGGTGGAAAGAAGAACGAGGGCGATGAAAGCGGTCGGGTGTAACATCTGGAGGGCTCCGTGAAGACGTGGGGCAACACCGGAATGTTAGCAGGGACGACCGACAAGTTCGAGCAACGTGCCGCAGTCCTGTAACCAGGGGTGCAGTCGCCGAATTCGGTAGGTCCTGCTTGCCGAGCAGGACTTCGCGGCCACGCCGCGACCAGCGACGAGTCGCGATCGAAAGGACGGCCAGGCGGCGACGTGGAGCGGATGTGCGTCCCACGGCGGTTCGCCTTGCGGCGGTTCGTCTTGCGGCGAAAGTCCTTTCCGGCAGGTCTTTATGTCAGATTCTGAGATGAGCGGGAATCGCGACGAAAGACGGGGAATTCATCACAGAATGAAACTCCTGATTTCGTGATGGTACAGAATTCATCTCTGGACTGAGGTGGATTCGGTGAGTGCGGGCAGTCTTGTGATTGTGAAAATGATCATGGGACTGCATCATGCCTTTGGTTGGCTGCGTGTTGTTTTGAGGGCAGCTTGCTGGATGATTTAGTCGTGGTTCGTATTCCGAAGATCTGGTTCAGGAAAGATCGCAAGGCTTGGTTTGTGACGATTCGAGGAACTCGTCACAACCTGGGCCCGAACAAGAAAGAGGCGACAGAGCGGTTTCATCAGTGGATGGGATCGTCAGTGCGCAGGCCAGTCAGAGCAATGAGTCTTGTTGCCATTGCGGATTTGTAGCTGGAATGGGTGAAGATTCATCGAGTAGAATCCACGTATGTGGCTCATCGGTACCACGTTGAACGATTCTGCCAGAAATATCCCGATTTGCAGCCGGCTCTTTCGCAACGCTGCGGGAAAGCCACTGCGGAAAGTGACGGTTGCCAGTGCTTTCTGTCGACTGCGTAGACGATTGAGACAGTTGGCGATGGAAGCTCGGAGGATCACTCGTGCCGCGATTTCGAAACGTCACCATGTCGCTCTCATCCAGAGTTACAGCTTAGTTGGGCATGTGATGATGAACCGTGTCTTCGTCGACAATCGTCGTCACCAGACTGCGGAACTCTTTCAACGTCGATCCTGAACCGCACTTCTTTTGCAGCAACTCCAGCGAGATCTTCCAGCCATCCTTCTTACCGCAGTGCTTCCGAGCCAGCTCGTACATGCGACGCTCCAGCGGCTTGCGAAGCCGCATCCAGAATGTCGCAAACAAAGAAGTCCGGCGTCGGACGTCGGTCGGGCAGCAGCGGAGATCGGTTGCGAGGCAATTCCTGAGACATGAGACGACATTCGTCATTTCACCCACCAAGTCAAGCAAATTCGTCATTTCACCCACCAGCCGCGATCTTTCGACAGATCACCCACCGAGGAAAAACTTCGACAGTTTACACACCATGTTTCGTCATTTCACACACCCTCTTTCGACAGTTCACCCACCGCCCGTTTCTGATTCGCCATGTAACTCAAAGACATAGCGACCACTATCCACAGCGTAACTCCCTTTTAACACAAGTATTTAACACACAAGGCCAGCCTGTGGATAACTCAGCACGGATTGGTTACACATTTCATGAAGACTCGAACAACCGAAAGGAGGACAGAAAGATTTGCTCGGCAAATGAACGGAGCATGCGGACAGGCATCAATTCCAATTCGATGCAACGGGCATTGCCAGTCAACGGCAGGTAGATCACTTTGTTGCCAATCCTTGACAATCAAATTGCCCGTGCCTACCCTTCAGGAAGATTCAGCGTTTGTCTCCATACCCTTGTTGAGAAGTATGTTGGACATGGGCAGCCAAAATCTCCTGGATGCGTCTGCTCTGTTGGCAGACCTTGGTCGCGACTCGACCGGTGACGCCCCGTCCTTCGCAACCATCCCGAATCGCCGCCTGTTGGATGCTGACAAGTTCTTCGCGGTCCACGAGCCGTGGTCGGTCGGCAAGGTGACGAAATCACTGACTTACAATTCCAGCGCCATCCAGTTTGTTGTCGAATTCGGAATATGCAATTCCCTTCGGTGCCGCAGGATGCAGACGGTTCATTGCCATGGCATCGCGACGATCAATCCCGCAGGCAGTCGCAGCACTACGGTGTACAACATCGCCGGACAAACAGTCGCCAGCGTGAATGCCGCAGGAACCCGTTCGACCACGACTTACAACGCCGATGGCCAGACAGTCGCTTCGATCAATGCTCTGGGAAATCGCACCACCAGCATTTACGACGCAGGCGGGCGAGGCGTGGCGTCGGTGGATGCGAAGGGCAATCGCTCGACGACGGTATACGATACCAAAGGTCGAGCCGCCGCGAGTGTCAATCCGCTCGGAAAACGCTGGACGATGATCTTCAACAGCGTTGGTCAGACGGTCGGCAGCAAAGATCCGCTGGGCAATCGCAGTACATCGGTGTACGACACGGCAGGCCGCGTCGTGGCGAGCATTAATCCGCTCGGCAAACGTGCGACCACGGTCTACAACATCGCCAGCCAGTCATTGGCGACAATCGACGCCAATGGCAATCGAGTCAGCAGCGTCTACGACGCCCTTGGCCGACGCACCGTCGAAGTCAACGCCCTCGGCAATCGTACGACGACTGTGTACAATTCGCTCGGGCAAACGTCAGCTCTGGTGGATGCCCGAGGCAACCGGCACAGTTTCACGTACGATTCGACCGGAGCCCAGACGCAACTCATCGACCCACTCAACCGCCGCACGACATCGGCCTACGACGCAGCCGGACAGCAAAACCTCCGCATCGACGCCCGCGGCAACCGCACGAGCTTTGTGTACAGTACGGTCGGTCAGTTGACGAGTCGAAAATACCCAAACGGCAGCCGAGCGAGCTTCAGCTACGATACTGTCGGCAATCGCACCGTGATGGCCGACAGCACCGGAAGGTACACTAATGTGTACGACGCAGTGGGACAGACAACAGTCACCACGAGCCCGAACAGCCAGCGGCAGACATTCTCGTACGACACCGTCGGGCTGAGACGCTCGATGGACGCGACCGGTGCTGGTCGGTCTACGTATCAGTACGATGCGGCGAATCAGATTTCGTCGCTCCGGAATCCGTACACCGAACGCACGACGTTTGGTTACGACGATGCTGGCAGGCGGAACGTGCAGCGGAATGCCAACGGCACGCGAGTCTCACTGTCGTATGATGCGGCCAGCCAGACGACTCAGGTGTTTCACCGCACGTCCGCCGGAGCCACCGTGCTGCAGCTCGACTACGGTTACTATCCCGCTGGAAATCGCAAATCGATGGCAGAAAACGCCACTGCAGCCCGCACGACATGGACATACGACAAACAGAACCAGTTGCTGGGCGAGTACCGCACGGGTACGAATCCGTACCGACAGACGTTTACTTACGACGCGGCGAGTAACCGGACTCTGAAAAACATCGACACCGTCCGTACGACGTATGCTTATGATGTCGCGAATCAGTTGAAGTACGGTCAGGCCGTCGCTGGCCGGACTTCGTTTGCTTATGATGCGACCGGCAATCAACGCATTGAACAGCCGCCTGTCGGCAATCGCACGACAACCACATGGAATTTTGAGAACCAGCCGACTCAGTACCTGCTGCCATCAGGTGGTCGAGTGACGATGGCGTATAACGGTGACAATCGGCGCGTTCAGATTCAGGAGCCGTAGCATGACGAAAACGA
>JAYTAK010001254.1:0-5918 GCA_043737515.1 Candidatus Kuenenia sp.
GGCTGTGAGCGAGCGTCGCTGGGGTCGCTGTCCGAATCCGTCGCGGTGTTTGATTCCGAACGACTCAAGCCCATCATTACTCACTGAAGCCTGCACTAAAATGGGGTCAGGAGTCAATAGCCAAATGGCCCGGAGGGTACTCCACACGATTGACTCCTGACCCCATTTCAATGATGACCCCATTTCAATGACCCTACCAACGCAAGCCCAATCGTCAATCATAAAGCTGTGTCCCCCTGATTTCACGCCCCTGATTTCCTCCTGACGGACAGCCCCTGACTGCCCCTGATTGAACTTTTGCACCATTTGCGCTTCGGGAAAGCCGGAAAGCCGTGATGCTTGCACATCACGGCTTTCTTCAGTTCAGAATCTGACAGACTGATTTCTCTGAAGTCCTATTCTGCGCTGACGACTGCGCGAGGCGGAGGCAGTTGTCCTGCCAGAACACCGAAGGCTTCTCGAAGCTGTGCTTCTGTCGCGGAGTTCGAAGCCGCGGCGCTGACTACGATATCACGCCCCCCCGAAATGTGGGCGATGGCCTTCATCAGATTGACATCGGCACTGACACCGATGCACAGAGTGTGAATCACCACGTCATTCTCACCGGCAAGGTACGCCTGATAAAGCGCATACTGAGAAGAAATTGACGCAGTCGTGTAATCCGCGAAACCATCTCCGTCGTAGTCACACAGTGCATTCCAGTCCCATGAGCCTGGCAGGCTGAAGCCGCTGGGTGCGACGTTCGCCAGGCCGTCAGTCATCAGGAGTATCTGCTTCCGGGCACCGTAACGACCTTCGGCATTGATAAGGTCCCTCGCTTTGAGAATACCGTCTCCCATCGCGGTGTTGCCGGTGTAATGATTGGTCTGCTTATGCTGCTGAATGGTGTTGATCTTACTGTATGCTGACGTCAGATTGTGTCCTTCCAGATCGACCGTCACACTGACGCCATGGTCGTTCAGTCCGGTTTCGATCTGGGCTGCGTTGGCATAGTCCACCAGCCCGATGTGATCGCCGTAATTGAGATCTGTCATGAAGTCGCAGAATGTGTCCATTCCTTGCTTCAGGGCATGGAACGGATAGTGTGGTGTTCGCCACAGATCCTCGGACTGGAAATTCGCGGGTCGGGAATTCATCAGATACTGACACAGAGTCCGGTAACCATATCTCTTTCGGTATCCGAAACTGTTCAAATCTGCATTGAGACGCACGTAATCGACATAGGCGATCCATTGAGCTTTGCTGTTCGTAATGGAAGGCTTTCCCAGCAGCAGTCCCGTAGTCACGTTTTTGCCTTCCTGCGGAAACGGAATGCAGCTCTCTACAGTATCCGGGAAATAGCCCGGAGCAGTTGTCGCGGCCACGGTCACATAGCTGCCGACCTTGTTTGTCTGTTTCTGCAACTGCCCGGCAAGCGTGCCTGTCATATATCGACGCCAGTTGTCGGTTGTGGCCGTGCTGTAATAGTTACCGGTGCCACTGGTCACAAGAGTCCATGTGTCGTAGTAGTGACGGACGGGCGCATACAGGCCGAGTGCCTCCACAACGGTTGAACTGACGTCGCTGGCATTTGATGTGCCCCTTGCAGAGTTGATCAATCCAAATCCGGCAGTGGGAAACTTCTTTGTGGCAGCATCGTTGCTGAAACGAACGTCTGACGCTGCCAGGGCATTCCAGATGGCATCCAGACTGGATTCAATTGTCGCTTTTCCGAGGCGACCGACACTCTCATTGAGGAGACTGCTGTCATCATTCATTGATGCCGAGAAGTCCAGAACACAAACGATGTCGCGGGACTCAATGAAAGCCGTGGCTGTTGTGGTAATGACCTGTGTGTGTGTGCCAAAAACAGGTGCAAAGATCAGTGGCAGCATGGCGTCGGCTGCCTCCGGATCAGAATTGTCCTTGCGAATTCGAACTCGCACAGCGTTGAACGGTTCAGAGCCCCAGGTCTCGATATAGGACACACCGTCAGTATCAAGCTCTCGTCTTCCAAAATCGACGTCAGCGTTCGGATCAATGTAGAACCCGTTGACTTCAGACACATACCGGGCCATCTCCCTGGCGTCCAAAGCTGCGGCAGTATTCACGACATCCAGATCGAGGCTGGTATCAGAATCCCAGGATGCTTCACGAACGGCTGCGATGATTTCCTGGGCGGCCGCCAGTGCCGCAGCATCGGCAGCCCCCTGCATCCGCGTCTTCGTGACGGTAATCATGCCCAGGTCCACAGACATCCCGACAAACGTCATGGCGGCGACGAGGCATATCGCCGCTAAAAAAAGAAACACTCCTTTCCGGCAACGGCGGCGAAGCCGTTTTAATCCGGATTGATCACTGGTCTTCTGCATGTTGTTTTCCCCTTGTTTTCCGAATCACACTGGCTCTGATCCAACA
The DNA here is from genome assembly GCA_043737515.1 of Candidatus Kuenenia sp. GTDB lineage: Bacteria > Planctomycetota > Planctomycetia > Planctomycetales > Planctomycetaceae > SXXK01. The sequence goes on from JAYTAK010001254.1 coordinate 2,398, forward strand.
CTCGTTTACTGATGTGCGTCTGCCCGTCGTCTTGCAGCATTCTGAATCACTCTCGTGCATTAATGAGTTATCGTGCCCCCGTTAATGGCAGCTCTCATCACAACGAATGCCTTGAGAGTCTTGCCATCCAGATAACGCACCGGGAACAAGCTCACGCTTGAGTACGGGAGCTGGATTTCAATCCGGATCAGCTGCAGATCGTTCCGCCGATCCGAAAGATCAAAGACATCATTCATATTCACTCCGTCAGCATGAACCAGGGTGACAATCAGGTCGCCTCCAGGGACCCCGGAAGCTGATACAAGATTCCTCAGGTCCTGCTCTAGTTTCTCATTGGGCGTCTGTCCTGCAGCAACGATGTATCGATAGTCCGCCGAGACTAATGTCGATGACTCACGGCAGGCCGACTGCAGGATCGTGGACGCTCTCAGTGCGGCACCGATTTCCAGAATTCCCAGCACGAGAGTCATCAACACGGGCAGCGTGATGGCACATTCCATCAACGCCGCACCCTGACGATGCCGTTTCCGCTGGCCCTTCATCATTCGATCGCAATTCATACTGACGGCGCTGGTGTTTCTATTCACGGCGCATCACCGCCTGACCATAAAGTGGCAGATGCCCGAGCCATTTCGGCCCCAGAATTGCAACGTCGGCATAGTCCACGGAAACTCTCACCGTAAACATCTGTCGTCGTTCGGCATCGGTTAGTTCGATATCCGGGAGTGCTTCGTAATCGATTGTGGAGGCGTCCACCCCCGCTGTGTCAAAGATGCTTCCATCCTTGACAATAATCGAGACCTGATCGACAGACATTGCTGAACTCGCAATGCTCTCTGCCAACTCACGCACGTCAGTCGTACTGGATGATTCTCTGATGCCCAGTCTCGCCGCACGTCGGGCAGCCGAGTTGAGCGTGTGAATGGTCATGTAGACATGACCAAACTCAATCAGACCAAACAACAGAATGAAGAAGACTGGCAGTGCAATTGCCGTCTCGGCCAAAACCGCGCCACTTCGTTTTGAGCCATATTTTTGAAGTTTCAGAAGCCGCATTCGGGATTCCTCTCGATTCAGCAGGACGATTTCTCTGTAACTGCAAACTGAACGGGACATCACTTGTCGCGTATTGTAAATGTTGCTGCATCGTCAAAACCTAGTTCGAAAACCTCGAAGTGAGAAGGGGTTTCCCCCAGGCAGAAACACCAAGGGTCCAAAACGCATGTGTGCAGTTGCGGAACTCCGCTGACTCCGGGCAAGTCAAACTCCCTGGGCATGATGCAGGTCAGATGTAACAGTGATTCTGATGCTCAGTGAATTCACATGATGCCAGAATGAAACAGCGTGGCAGCAGGACCAGTTCGGATTGTGCCGATCAGTCGCTTCAGTGCAGTTGTTCGTCGTAGCGCGACACTCCGCAGAGATTTCGACGAATTTGTGAACTCCCTGCCTGCGGGCCACAAACAAGTCCCGGTTGGGTCATGTTTGTACACGTCGTTAGTTTTTGACTTTATTCACATGGGGCTAGGATCGGACGAAAAGGTGCATTTGCAGATTCTGGAAGCCACTTTCGCTTCGCCGGGGGAAAGCAAAGCTGGAAGTAAATGTCTGCGACTGTCGAACCGCAGCGGAGGTTGCGTCTTCTGACTCTTTCCGAGAATCTCACGAACCTTGTTTGCAGGGTGCGGGTATTCCCTACTACAACTCGCATCCCAAATTGTGCATGGCCCGCAAATCATCGGCGTTAAAGTTTATTTGACTGAAAGCGTGGAATATGAGAAACCAATTCAGTGTTCAATCGTTCATTTCAACTCTGTTCACGAAGCGATCGCGTGGCTTTGGCAAAAGAAGGAGAAATGCAAAAGCTGAGTCCCTTGAATCACGCATGCTGTTGACGGCGACGCTGGAAGGCTTCGTATGGGTCGATAGTGACGGCAACGGCCAGCAGGACATGGGCGAGCCGGGACTCAACGGTGTGGACGTCGAGCTGAGCGGTGCCGGACCGGACGGGATGTTCTTCACGCTTGACGACACGTTTGACTCCCAAATTACCGTCAACAACGGTTTCAATGATGGTGCCTACAGCTTTGCAGTCCTCGATCCTGGCCTGTACATCGTCGCGTTTCTCCCGACGTTTGGTTATACGCGCACGGCAGCGAACATCGGACCAGATGTCACCGACTCGGACGCAGACGTGGGCTCGGGGCTCACGCAGGTCATCACGCTGCTCGACGGCCAGATCAACGACACGATCGATGCGGGCTATACGACTGGGGCAGCGATTGGAAACTTCGTCTGGAACGATCTGAACGCGGACGGAGTGCAGGACACGTTGGAGCCTGGCATTCCGAATGTCACTGTCAATCTGCAGGACAATCTGGGTGCGGTGATCCGCACGACGACCACGGATGCCGACGGCATGTTCTGGTTTACAAATGTGCCGGCCGGGGCGTATTTCGTCGAGTTCGTGCATCCTCCGGGGTACAGCACCGCCAGTCTGCAAAATTCTCTGGCTGCAGGTGATGACACATTCGACAGTGACGCGGACCCGATGACCGGCATCACAGAGAAGTACCAGATCGGTGAAGCGGAGTTCAACGATACGATCGATGCGGGATTCTACAATGAACTGGGGCTTGGTAGTCTTGGTGATTTCGTGTGGGATGATCTGAACGGCAATGGTCAGCAGGACATCAATGAACCTGGCATCGACGGTGTGACGGTGACGCTGACGGGAGCCGGGCTCGATGACCAGTTCGGCACGGTCGACGATATCACCGAAGTCACGATCACGGCCTACAACGGCGTGAATGATGGTGCGTACACATTTGCGGACCTGTTGCCTGGCCAGTACTACCTGACGTTTACGGACCTGCCGGTCGGCTATGTATTCACGACTCAGAATGTCGGGGATCCGACCACGGACAGCGATGTCGATCCCATGACCGGGACGACGGGGATTTACATTCTAGGCATGGGAGAAATCAACTCGACCATAGACGCGGGAGCCTATGTGCCGGTTTCAATCGGCAATTTCACATGGGTCGATTCGAACGGCAACGGGCAGCAGAATCTCGGCGAACCTGGGCTCAACGGCGTGCAGGTCACGTTGACGGGCGCTGGTCTGGACGGGACCTTTGGAACCGGTGATGACACCAGTGCCATGCAGACGACTGCCAACAACGGCATCAACGACGGAGCCTACAAGTTCATCGGACTGATGCCGGGCAAATACAAGGTCACGTTTGGCGTAGTCGGCGGTTACGTCCGCACGGTCGCTGACATCGGCGCGGATGCCACTGATTCGGATGCCAATGTCGGCACCGGAACGACCGGGGAATACACGCTTGTCAGTGGTCAGTACAACGACTCCGTGGACGCCGGATATTATCAGACTGCCTGTATCGGCAATTTCACATGGATCGATACGAACGGCAACGGCCAGCAGAATCTCGGCGAGCCTGGCCTCAACGGCGTGCAGGTCACGCTGACGGGCGCTGGTCTGGACGGAACCTTTGGAA
>JAYTAK010001255.1:0-13577 GCA_043737515.1 Candidatus Kuenenia sp.
GAACTCGCGTTTCGGATGCAATCGGCCGCACCGGATCTGGTCGATCTGGCTGGTGAGACTCCCACCACGCGCGACCTGTACGGACTCGACACGCCTCCCACAGAACGCTTCGGTCGCATGTGCCTGCTCGCGCGACGGATGGTCGAACGCGGTGTCAGGTATGTTCAACTCTTCTGCTCCGACTGGGACGGCCACGGCGACTGCGCGACCGGCCATCGCAACGTCGCCGCCGCGATAGATCGGCCAATCGCTGGCCTGCTGACCGATCTGGCACAGCGCGGATTGCTCGACACGACGCTCGTCACCTGGGCAGGCGAATTCGGGCGCACGCCCGTCATGCAGGGCAACCAGGGCCGCGATCACAATCCCTACGGCTATTCGGCATGGCTCGCTGGAGGCGGCATTCGCGGAGGCCAGATCATCGGCGCGACCGACGAATTGGGTTTCCGCGCCGTCGAAGACAATGTCCACGTCCACGACTTTCACGCCACGATGCTCACACTGCTCGGCATCGACCACGAAAAACTGACCTACCTCTTCGAGGGCCGCAACCGCCGACTGACCGATGTCGGCGGTTACAATCACCTCGCGGCACGACTCACACGATCATGAGGCACGCACAGGTTCCTGAAGGCGTAACGGAGTTCGTCGCCTTCCCTCCAGTCATTCGTTTTATTGAGACAACGATGCATCTAATCATCCGGCAGGCGGCACTCTGTTTGGGCCTGTTGTTCAGTGTGGCCGGCGCGGACGAAGCCATCTCCCAAGGCTCCTTGAAACAGGATGCCGAAGCCACGCCCTTGATGCCCGACTTTATGTCGATCGTCGTCAAGGAAGCCGGACTGTGGCCGCAGATTCAGGTCGCTCCGGACGGCATGCTGCTCGCGCTGGGATACAACTCGCCGGCGCACACGACGCTGCCGGCGGATGTGGATTGTTGGGCGAGCAGCGACGGGGGCAAGTCGTGGAACAAACGAGGCACGGCGGCTCCACGACCGAATGCCGAGGCGAACTATTGCCACTGGGCGTCGGGCTTCACGGCGAAGAACGAGTTGCTGGTCGTCGCCAGCGGCATGGACGATGCCGCCAACAAGCACGGACAGCGGAAGCCGAATGATGTGCGCGTATTTCGCTCGGCGGACTTCGGCAAGACATGGAAGATGTCGGGGTCATTTCCAGCCGCGCTGCCTGGCGGACTGAAGCCGTATCCATTTGGCAGCATCGTTCGCGGAGGCGACAACAGCCTGCGAACGCTCGTCTATACCGTCGATGAAAAGCAGGCCAACGTCGAATCGACCTGGATGATGACCAGCCGCGACGACGGTCAGTCCTGGGGCGAGCCGATCAAAATCGCTGAGGGAATCAACGAGTCGGTGCTCATGCCGCTGGCCGACAAGCAGTGGCTCGGCGTGGCTCGGACTTCCAACCGGCCTGCGCCGGAACTCGGGCAGGAACTGCGTCAGTTCCGCTCGACCGATGATGGCAAGACGTGGACCGATGAAGGACTCCTCGCCGGATACCACAAGCACCCGCCGCATTTGCTGCGACTGAAAGATCAGCGGCTCGTCCTGACCTGCGGCAATCGTCGCGACGGCAGCATCGAAGCCAGGCTGAGTTCGGACGACGGAAAATTCTGGAGCGATCCGCGATCACTCTTCACGACCGGCCCCGGCGACATTGGCTATCCCAGCACAGTGCAACTCCTCGACGGCAAGCTCGTGACCGTGTTCTACGCTCACAAGTCTCCGCTGCATGACGGCTACCACATGGGAGCCATCGGCTGGCAAGCGACGCAGTAGCCGGCTTTGGGCAGATGTTTTGGTGGACCGAGATCTGGTCGAAACTACTTGCGCATGATTCGGGAGTTGGTCGCAACTGGCTGGGAAGTCCATCTGGTCTAACTCTGGCTGCCAGGTGTCGCCACATGCTGCGAACGTGTTGCGGAACGCGTAGCTCGTGGCGGGCACAATATTCCGGCGGCAACAATTGAGCGAAGATACTTCAGAAGTGTCAGGAATCTGTTGAAGGAATACGCATCGGCTTGTACCGTGACTATTTGCTTTGATAACTCCGAGTCAGTGCCGAGTGAGATCTTCACCCAGCATGGTCAGAACCGAACCATTCAGGACGATGCGCGCTACCAGTTACTTGTCGAGGATGTTTCACCATGATTGACATAAACATCTTCCGCCAACAAGAGGAAACAAGTCTTCAGCAGGCAGTCACCAACGCCCTGGAAACAAAACGGCGACTCGGCCAGTACGCCGTCATCGCCGAAAACGGCCAGCCCCGCCGAATCAGCCCGGAAGAAATCGGCGTGCTGCCGGACAAGCAGGCGAGAATGAAGCGGAATCCGCTGCCTGAGTAAGCCAGTGTTTGCCCGTCATATCGCATGTTTCCTGTTGTTGTGCTCCGCTGTGCAGGATAGAATCTCCCGGCCATGCAAGCGGTATTCATTGAGACCAGGAACTTCACAGACTGGGTTCATCGATTCCTTCCCGACGATGTCTATTCTTCGCTGCAGTTGGAGTTGATGCGCGACCCGGACAAGGGTGACGTGATTCCAAGTTGTGGCGGGCTTCGGAAAGTTCGGGCGGCGGACCCGTTACGACGGAAAGGGAAACGAGGTGGCATTCGGCTGATATATCTTTATATTCCTGAAGCCCGCTGGTTTTACATGCTCGACATCTACGGAAAAGACGAGAAAGATGATCTGACTCGGGCTGAAAAGATCATCTTGGCGGAACTTGCTGCGGCCCTGAAGATCGAGGCCATCGCGGCGGTGGAGCGACGAATCTCCGCAGGAAAGAAGAGGAGGAAATCATGAAGACACAGAACCGTGCGCCATTTTTTGAGCGACTTAGGACAGGGCTCCACGAGAGCATTGCCAATACCAAAGGCGACTTGACGCTACGAACGATCGACGTCCCGGATACGGCTCCGGAGATCGATGGAGCGACATTGGCCGCATTGAGAGCGCAGACAGCCATGTCGCAGCGAGTTTTTGCCCGGATGCTGAATGTGGCCACGAAGACGTTGCAGAACTGGGAGCAGGGCGTTCGACAACCGTCTGATGCGTCTCGCCGATTGCTGCAGGTCTTCTGTGAAGAGCCTGAAATGATGTGCAGAATTGTCGGCTTGCCGACAGTAAGTCTTTCAGGAGTAGAGATAAAACTTCTGCCGGGCGGTCTGCGAAAAATCGTAATCAAGCACAAGCCTATCACGTCAAAAGCATCCGACCGGAAACTCGTCGGCAGCAAATGAGATCGTCAACATAGAAACGAAAAACTCTTGAAGCGACCGGTTGGAAATTTGGAGATGCCGAAGATTTCGTCGAGATGAGCGCAGACGAACGGCAGCTTCTTGAAACACGCATGAACATCGCCGCAGCAATCAAGCGCCAGCGAGAAGCGGGAGCGTTGTCTCAAAAAGAACTTGGGGCACGAATGAAAACCAGCCAACCCATATTGCCCGGATCGAGCGCGCCGCATCTGACGTTTCGCTCGACCAGCTTCTCAGGACGTTTACGGCGGCGGGAGGAAAGATCATTGTTAAAACGGCAAAGGCCAAACCCTGAGAAAGTAAAGGCACGCAGCTCAATCATGGGAATTGAGCCGCATCTGCATTTTTTTATGCTTTACGTGAATGTTGAATTTTCGGTGACACGCTTCCGGCAGGTCTGTATGATTTCGGCAATCTGCCATTTTTCTGATGCCGGGCCAAGATTATGACTGATACCGCAACCCAACTGTTGGCCACATTCGAGTCTCTATCGGCCGATGAGCAGCATGTCGTGTTGACTCAAATGCTGCGCCGCGTCGGCGAACTTCCGGATGCCCCAATGTCTGATGATGCGCTCATCGCAAATGCAGATGTAGTTTTCCAGTCTCTCCAGCGCACCGAGCGCGCTTCATTGTAGCTCGTCACTCCGTGGCGAGATTTCCTGCCACGGAATGTCGGGCACTCGCTGCCTGGATCGCGTGATTGTCGAGTGTCGAGCTTCCGCACGAAGATAAGGATGCCGGTTTGTGGAGAGATTCCTTGGCTGGATTCGTAGCTGGAATCACCTGATTTTTGATACAACTTCCACGACCAACTCATTCTCATGCCGAATTCCGGCAGCAATCCACAATGTTTGCGGAAGCCTCCGGCAGTCGAGGTTTCGTCTGTTGCTCAGGGTCATTTAATTATGCCGCTGCTATCTGATATCGACGCGAAAACGCTTGCCGCCCGACTCCCTGCGTCCAGCGCTGTGGCGGACAATGTTCCGCTCGTCCATGTCGATCGTACAATGATCGACCTGATCGAACATCCGCCACATGAGATTCCGACATCTGCCATGGGGAGCAATTCAGAGAACACACGACGTGCCGAGGAATTATTGGGGCTACCGCAGTCGGCTTATTTCTATGCCGGTCGCGCCCATCCGAAATTTGGGAGCACGGCGTTCGCATTTGCCGCCGGATGCGAAGTCGCACACACTGGGTCGGCGTCGCCGTTCGATACCGGCGGCTTGTTGAGCAATCCGCCGCACCTAAAGCTTCGGCTCATTCCGAATGATGGTGAGGCGGAACGTGTGGCGTTTGGGAAAGCTTCCATGCTACCATTGGATCAGTGGCGTGCGATCTTTGGTAGATTTCTAGCAGCATATTTCGACGCGGATATTGATTATTGGCAGAAAAAACCGAGCCGTCTCGACCCAGAGAGACTGTTTGAGTTGAATAGTGACTGGCGGGCCTGGACTTTCGAGATTCGATTCAGCGAAGGACAATCAATTCACGAACGGGCTGCCTGGTGTGCCGATGAAACTGTGATGAGCCAACTTCGGCGGCTCGATGACCAACAGCCAGCGACAATTCCAGGCGATCCGCCATCTGGCCTGGACCAGTTCTTTGCGGGACCGCCAGCCCTGGAACCGACTGGAACGCCGCAGTTTTGTGAACGATTAGAGCAATGGGTTCGGGAGCAGATCGCAGTATGAGTTCTCTCAAAACGAGTGAGATTGAGATTGTCGGTTTCAACGGCGCACCACTCGTTGAATGCGGTCGGTCCTTGCCCATCGCCAAACGCAAATCGGACGGCTGGCATTGCGTCCTTGATCTGAGCCGTGGCATCGACGCTCTCGTTTGGCACAGCCAGGAGGAAGCAGCTTCGTTTGCGGAAGCCAGGCAGTGGACGGAACTCGAAAAGTCCGTCGCTGTTCCCAACGCATGCGTCGAATTGTCAACGGGATCAATTACATCTCAGCCGATGGTGGTGTTTGAGAATGAAACGTTGCTGGATGTCGCGAACCGTGTGCCACGCCCAGACCATCACGATCTCGAATACCTGATTTGGCAACCCTTGAAAGTCGGGGACTCCGGTTCCTTCGCCGCGTGTGCATCTGGCCCAGCAGTGGAAGCGATCCTGGACGATTGGGCGCAAGGGCTATTGAAACGATTCGATGCGATGTTCGGACAGAATCCGGATCCCGCAGACCTGAAACGCATTGCAGACTTCGCACTCTGTGCAGCACGCTCACGCGAACTCCGCTGGAAAGCTTACTTAAGGTATGCGGCGACGCAGGAGCCTGACCGAATGAAACCAACTTTCGATCGGTTTATTCACATTGAGTTCCCGAAATTGAATTGGGACTGCTTCCTCAATGAACTAAAAACCCTGCGTGATATTTTGAAGGTTCTCCCGATCTCGACAACGGTCACGCAAGTCAATCCTTCGGGTTGTTCCACGCGGCAGAACCTGCACGACATTGCCATAGATAAGCCGCTGAATTTGGTGAAGAAATGACCGAGTGGCCGCAAATCTTCGCGTTCTATAGCTTCAAGGGAGGAGTCGGCCGCAGCATGGCTGTTCTGAACTTGGCATATGCGCTGGTCGCGAAGGGCCGCAACGTTCTGGTCCTGGACATGGATTTGGAAGCTCCCGGTCTGAGCGGTTTCTTGAGCCGCCAGAAAGAAATCGCCGAACTTGCCCGACACGACATGGTGGACCTGCTGCTCTGGGCGAAACAGATGGCTCAACTGGTGTCCGAGGAATCGCCTCTCGATCCGAATTCTCTGCCCCCGCTGTCCGACTTTGCGATCCGTGTCTCGCCTGAGAAATTGGAGTCGCTCCCGCACCCGTACTGCGAACTGGGTCGGCTCGATGTGATCCCGATTGATGAGGATCGTAACTACTATGATCGACTATCAGAGGTCGCGGTTTCGGGTATGGACCGCGATACGTTGCTGCGAGTCGGAAGTCTGTTGCGATCGTGGCTGAAGAGCCGCCGAATTTCGCTGGAAGTTCCCGACTACTACGGTCCAGTTCCGGACGAAGACAGATCTGCAACATACGATTATGTTCTCATCGACAGTCGCACGGGGATCACCGAAGTCGGCGGATTGTGCATTGGTCCCTTGTCCGACCAACTCGTCGTTCTTTGCGGACTTAATGACCAAAACATCAAAGGAACTCGCCAGTTCTTGACGGAGGTTGGAGTCCTGAAGCCGCCATCTGACGCGGCGGCGTCACTAGGAAAACCGACCTTGTTCGTCGCCAGTCCTCTTCCAATTGGCGAAATGACAACCAAGAGCGAACGAATCGAACGTCTAGTCAAAGCGTTGGGCCCAATCAAGCCCAGGCTCTTTAAGCTCTCCTATCACCCGCAGATGGCCTTGATGGAGACGATCTTCGTTCGTGACCACCAGGATGAACTTCTCACCCAAGAATATCGCTCGCTCTTGGAACAAGTGCTTCAACGGGCTGAGGCAACGTCGGACTTCGATGCGACGATGATTTTTCCATCGACGAATTCGAAAAAACCTCTGACCGATCAGACGCGGAAATCCGTTCGAGCGATTCTTCGTTCTGCCTCCATCAGCGAATCCGCGTCGATGTTGTTCTTCGCTTTTGTTGCCAACAGAGACCTGAAAACCGTGACCGAAGATATCGACTTTCAGTCGATGGATCGAATCTGCAGGGCTGTTGCCTCCAGCGAGAATCCCGTTCAGTTCGTTGCACTTGGTCGATGGTTTGACGTGGTGTTTCAATGGGGGCTGCGTTCGACCGATCCAGCAATAGCCGCCCGAAGATTTGAAGAGGCAATCAATCGAATCGACAGAATCATCGACAGCCCGATGACTTCACCCAAAGGCCGAGCTGCAGCGCTCTACAATCGCGGCGTCACGTTCGGCCTCCTGGGGAATCCGGAGCGTGAGATTTCGGACTACACGGCAGTGATCGAAATGCCAGAAGCGCCTGCCGAGCAGAAGGCTCAAGCCCTCGTCAATCGCGCCATCACGTTCGGCCTTCTGGGGAATCCGGAGCATGAAATCGCTGACTACACGGCGATTATTGAGATGCCCGACGCGCCGGTCGAGCACAAGGCCACCGCGCTCATCAATCGCGGCAACAAGTTCGGTGAGCAGGGGAATCCGGAGCGTAAAATCACTGATTACACGGCGGTGATCGAGATGCCCGACGCGACTGCCGAGCAGAAAGCCAATGCCTTCTCCAATCGCGGCGTCACGTTTGGTCAACAAGGGAATCCGGCGCTTGCAATCGCGGACTTCACTGCGGTAATCAAGATGCCCGACGCGCCGGCCGATCACAAGGCCAGAGCCTTCTTCAGTCGCGGCGTCACGTTCGGCCAGGAGGGGAATCCGGAGCGTGAAATCGCGGACTACACCGCGGTAATCGAGATGCCCGACGCGCCGGTCGAGCAGAAGGCAAATGCGCTCAGTAATCGGAGTTTGGGTTGTTTTGTGGCTGGTCGGATCAAGGAGGCAATTGCCGATTCCCGCCACGCAGTTGCACTTAACCCAAAGCATGTGAACGCCCTCGGAAACCTGGCAATCTCGCTGCTGGTGGACCGCCAAACGAACGATGCGCTGGCAGCCTACGATGCGGCAATTGACTTCGCTGACACCGTTAACTTGGCTGACTTTGAAAAAGATCTCCAAGAAGCCATTGCCACGCATGGATCACTTCCCGGAGCGGATGAAGTCCGAACACGAATCCAGACTCGCGAGGCAACTCTCAAGACACCCGTAGCTCGCCAATAAATCCCAGTCCCAGTCCGCTCGACCGGCGGGCGCCCCGAAAACCGCAGCCGCTCCGAATGGAGAGATCATTCGTTCGGTCGAACGAGTCCGTCACCGCGAACGGCTCGGTCGGGAGACCCGCAGCAATACAGACTCCGACCTTGATGCACGTCTTCGAATGGTCGAAATCGATGACCAGCATCGCCGAAGCGCGCGGATAGAGCGAGGATTCGGAATGTCTTGTGTGCGGATTCACGGTTCGGTGCGACTCTACCTCCATTAACCTTGGCTCGGGCTTCGCCCGCAACCCAATCAGCCGCAGGGCGCTGGCGCGATGTTGATTTAGTCCGCAGTTCGTTCCGAGACGCAGCTTGTGTCGTCTTTCGCTCTGCGAAAGCAACGCAACTTACGCGGAGCGAAAGGCGACACTATTAAATCAACAGGGGCCTGGCGGGGCGTTGATTTAGTCACTCGGGTCAAGTTTTCGTTTAACGGCAAGCCGCAGGCGACAGTTACTGCGTGCGCCCACGCCTGCGGCTTGCCGTTAAACGATTCAATCAACAAACCGCTTAGCCGTGGCAGGTTGAGCACAGGGGTTCGACGGTGTCGTTGGTGAACCAGAAGTTGAATGAGGTTCGCAGGCAGCGGCTGCAGGACAGAGGTTCCATCTTTTTCAGCATTGCATTCCAGTAGACTCGAAAGATTCGCTTTTCGGCTTTCCTCTGAATCTCAACGTCGATGGCGACTGCCGGAATGCGAAATTCGGCCAGCACGATCGGACGCAGCACGGCACTGAACAGGTAGCGTTCATCCAGTTCGCTGAGTTTTCTCTGCAGCTCCAGTTTCACTGCTTTCTGGCGGGATTCAATCTCTTCCGCTGTCGGGACGGTCTTTGTGCGTTTGTTGGGTGTGGAACTTTCGCGTTGCAGCGCGCGGTAGTAATCCTGAAGGCGTTTGCGGTCTCGTTCCCGCCGAGCATCAATGCGCTGCAGAAAAGGAGTTGCTTGATGCATGGTTTCCGCTTCCGCCACATGCAGCGCCAGATCAAGAGTGGTAGTGTAATCAGACGGAGCATCTTTGGCCGGTCGAAGATCGCCGAGATTCAGCAGCTCACTCAACGGCACGACAACTCCGGAGCGGGAATTCAGCGTCACCGACACCAGTGACTCCCATGTTTCTTCCGACTGCAGTGTGACGTGAAACCACCAGGCATGGTACGGCACAGTCGTGACACTTCCCTCCAGGACTTTGGCGCGAGCGTTCTGCCAGCCGAATGACGATTCCACGGTTGCAGCAAATTCCGTTTTGCGAACCGGCAAATCATCGACCGCAAATGCGCCCACTGACGGCACAAAATGTCGCAGCGTCCGTGCCGCGAGATCGACAAATTCTCCACCCAGTGACAGAACAAGTCCCTCGTCACCAGGTTGAGTTCTCACGAGGAACGATTCGTCGTGCTGTCCGAGACTTTCAGCCAGATCTGGCGGGACAATGGCTGTTGCCTGCGAACCATCGGACTGCCAGTCGATGATCCCGCCGGAATTTTCGACCAGGGCCGTAGCAAATTCCACAAGCTGCGATTCCACGCTGCTGCGACTCATTCGTAGTCCTCACCAAACAATGCGTCATCCAGATTTTTGGCGTCCAGGTATTTTTCCTGAGCCGCCACCAGCGTGTCGCCGAGCGTTTCAAAGTCGGCGTCCAGTTGCTTATCGTCAGGAGCTTTCTGCCAAAGCTGCAGCACCAGCGATTCGAACTCCTGGCCATCGTCCAGGTTGCCAAGGATCGAGCCGACTTCACCTACCACCAGTTCAAACATCCGGATCTTGTCGTTCAACAGTTTCAGAATTCGGGACTCCAGCGTTCCCGCCGTACAAAGATTGAAGATGAACACATCCTGAGTCTGCCCGAAGCGGTGAATTCGTCCGATCCGCTGTTCGATTTTCATCGGATTCCACGGCAGGTCAAAATTGATCAGCGTGTCTGCGAACTGCAGGTTGCGTCCTTCCCCGCCAGATTCCGTACACAGCATCACATTCACCGATGACTTCAACTGTTCGACGGCCGCATCTTTATCGGTCGATGATTGCTCGCCGGAAAACGTTGAGAAAGAGATCGCCGCTTCCGTGAGCAGCGATTGGAGCCGGTGCAATGTGCGGATCGACGCCACGAAGACCAGAACTTTATGGTCACGACTTTCCTTCAAGAGTTGCAGTAGTTTTTCGTCCTTGGCCGAATGCGTGATTCTGCCGGCGCGTTCGCACAATTGCCGAGCCCGGTCGTCGCGTTCGGCAAGTGGCTGAAGAGTCGCCGCGGCCGTTGCCGGATGACTGCCAATCGATGTCAGAATCGCATGCAGCCGCATGCGGGAGATGCCGACAGTCGATCCTGGTGTGCCAGCGCGGCTTGTCAGCCGCTGGTCACACCCTACGGCTTCAGACATGTCCGCTGATTCTGTCGATGAGGCATCCAGTTCTTCGGGACTCTCCTGTTCAGCGTCATCTGTAGTCGTCGTATTCACTGTCGTCGCCAACTGGTCGCGCAGGTACTGTTGGATGTCGATGAGCAGTTGCGATTCTTCCTCACCTGGTGTGGCAATGATTGTCTGAGCGTAACGTGGAGGCAGATTGATCTGCACCAGGCCACGCGTGTTTCGAATCATGACTTCGCCCAGGAGATCACGCAGTCGATGCCGATTGCGGGGGTCACGAGGATTTCCGCGCGTGACGAATTGCTTCTTGAAGTCGGCTTCTGTTTTCAGATGACCAGGTTCAAGCAGCGTCAGCAGGCTGTACAGTTCGACAAGATTGTTCTGCACGGGTGTTGCGGTGAGCAGGAACATGTGACGACGCTGCAGCGAGTTGACGAGCTTCCAGAGCTTTGTCGTACGGTTTCGGCAATGGTGGGCCTCGTCCACGATGACCAGATCCCACTGTGCCGACGCTATCGCCTCTGGTCTGCGACCTGTGCGGGCAAACGATGTGGAAACCAGAACCCGATCATGCGTCGTCCAGAATTCGTCACGGCTGCTGGTCGCGGTCCTTGGTGCGATCTTGAAGTCGAGGTGGAACTTGGAAGAAAGTTCCTCGTGCCACTGACTGACCAGAGGATTCGGCACCAGAATCAGCACGCGTTTGATCAGCCGTCGCAGCAGGTATTCGCGAAGCAGCAGGCAGGCCTCAATGGTTTTACCGAGACCGACTTCGTCTGCCAGCAATACGCGCCCTCGAAAACGCCGCATCACTTTGCGGACCGTTTCAATCTGATGGGGCAGATGCTCGACTCCTGTGAGCCCGTCCAGACACAGCAGTTCATCAAATCCTCGCAGCAACTGCAGACGGGTATGCGTGAGATGCAGCTGAAGCTGTTCACGAGTCGCAAGGTTCTTCGTCGTCGAGAATTCAGACAGATCCGTGCGAAACCGGATCGGTATTCCGCCAGGACTAAACGACGTTTGCACATGGGCAGTATCGTCCGTGATGTCCTTCCCGGGGTTTGGGTCAGGCAGCGACTTCGTCGCGGCAGTTTTTGTCTTCATTGACAACGCTCCATGCATCCATTCACACCGAATATTCCCAAGCGAGCGATAGTCTACAGAATGGATTCCCCGACGGCAATTGTCCCAACGACAACGATATCTGTCGGCCAAGCGCCAGCGGGATGTTGAATTCAAGTGGGTTAAGCTTCCAGCTTGTCATTGCTGTTCAATATTCAGCAATCGGCCGTGTTCACCTGTTGCCAGAATGTCCAGCACCGACAACTTGTCGTCTTTGGACTCCTCGCCGCTCTGTCCGCCGCAGAGCCACCGGTATCGGAAACCTGACGCAGACTTTGCCCGCCACCCAAGGCTGCGATTCGCGTAGCTTGGACATTCATGTCCGAGATATTGGCCCGTGAGCGTCGCATTGTCGAACGGTTATCAAGGCACAATAACCGTTGCTTCGAGCGTGTTTCATGGCCATGCGACGGACATGAATGTCCATCCTACATTAAGATTTTTCCAGATCACGCAATGCATCGAAGACGTCATCGAGTTCCGGCACTCGTGCGCCAGCGACGCGACCATTGCGGTCGCATTCATTGAGCAGCAACAGAGTCTCATAGTCCGGCGAGGCTTTCAGTCGCTGATGGGCTCGAAAACCGATCGTGCGATCGCGAATCTGATGCGCCTCCATGTGATGTTCAATCAGCCAGGCTGTGCGCGGAGTGATGTGGCCTTCCAGTGCCTCAAGCCCCGATCCGACGTGATCATCGGCATCCAGTCCCTTGCCGACATCGTGCAGCAGGGCGGCCAGTTGAAATTCTTCGTCGTAAGGAAGTTCATCCACCGCCAGCACATAGCACTGCATTAGATGGTACAGCACATCGCCTTCCGGATGATGTTGTTTTCCCTGCATGACACTCGCCAGCGGAAGCAGTAACGATCGATAGACCTGAAAGCGGTCAATGGCCGCTTCGGCGGCAAGAACTTCGCCTTCAAGATCCTGATCCGGGTACTGCTGTTTCATGAACGCTTCAAATTCCGGCAGCGTGGCGCGTTCGATGGCCTTGCCGGTGATGGAACTCTTGAATGCGAACGACGCTTTGTCCGGAGCGTACATTGTCAGTTCAATCGGGTATCGATCCAGAATGTGGAGATGCGTAAAGATCCGCTCCTCACCATGCTTGCGGACGACTTTGCGTTCCACGCGGTAGTCGAAGCCTTCGGCATCCAGGCACGACTCAACCGGTTCCGTTGAAGCGGCAAAAATGTGAATATCGATGTCGGACCCGTGCCGAATATGTCCGGTGAACGTGCTGCCGATAATCTTTGGGCGGAATCGAGACAAGAGTCGCATGACTCGCAGCGCTTCGACCCGCATTTCCCGCAGTCGGTCGAAGCGAGAACTGCCTTCGAACAGATTCGCCATCCGCTGAATCTCGTCCCGGATTTCAGCATTTGTCGGCAGTTCGGCAGGCTTCACCCAGCCTTTGCACAGTCGCTTCGCGGCCTTCAGCTTGGCTCGATAATATTCAGTCTGATTCCGCGAATACAGCAGCCTCGCCGCTTCGACAACGATGGCTCGCCTCAGTCGTTCATTTGTCATGCAAGGTGTGTCGGGATTCAACGGCCAGCGCAAGAGTTCGCAGACTTGCAGAACTCGTTGACGCTCACCTCGTTTCCAGCCCCGGCATTTTGCCGACACATGGGGCATGGAAAAGGAAAGAACTCCGATTGGAGTGTCTTGGCAGACACGGAATCTCCGTACTGGTTCGCAGATTTCAGGCCGCAGACTGTAGGCCGGACCAAGTGCAGCGCCGTTCCGGCAACGTCTTGTTTGACACTGATTCTGCCACTCACCCACTGCCGGAACTGCGTCGCTGCCGCTCCTTGGTCCGGCCAACATCTGCTTCACCTGACCGCAACCCAAGGCTGCGATTCACGTAGCTTGGACATTCATGTCCGAGATCTTGGCCATTGACCGTCGCATTGTCAAACGGCTGTCAAGGCACAATGACCATTGCATTGCTTCGAGCATGTTTCATGGCCGTGCGACGGACATGTTCATTTGT
>JAYTAK010001256.1:0-5904 GCA_043737515.1 Candidatus Kuenenia sp.
GAGCACTACGGCAATACGGCGGCCTGTTGGTAAATCATTCGCTGTGGCCGCGACGACATCCGCTGCTGCCGCATTGGTCGTGGGTTCATCGACAGGACACGGATCAGCCAGTCCCGCGTCGCAGAGGCACAGACACACGATGAAGATCGCCAGCGCCGGCGCGATCCTGAGACACTTTTCCGAGATTGCTGAAGCAGTCCCGGCAACACTTTTCAATAACATCAAAACGCTCCAGTAATCACACCGGCATCATCAGCCTGAACGGAAAACGCAAGCGGTGCGATCAGATCCTTTGGGATCCACTGCGAATTCAAGATCCTGAAATCCGGCAACTTCAGCAGAGTCATGCGACCGCTCCAGTCACAGCATGTAATCTCATCGCCCTGGTCGCCGGTCCGCACGAACGCTATCGGGACCTCGGAATTCCAAACGCTGGTCAGACGCAAAGATTCCGGATCGAGCAACAGCAATGCCGAATCCACATCGGTTTTCCAGTCGCCGCAGCCGACGATCAGATGATCCGCGTCCACGGCAAATCGCACGCAGTTCAGAAAAGTCATCGGTAAGCGACGCATCGAAATACAGGTCAGATCATGCGACGCCAGCAGCCTGATGTCTCCGGCTTCCGAGCACACTGCGATTCGATCTCCGGCAGGTGACCAGTCAACGGACTTGATCGCAGGCCCTCTCCCGATATTGTGCTCAATCGACCAATCAGGTGCATGGAGAACTAAGAGTCGCCCATCCGTCGTGCCCACGGCAAGACTTTGTGAATCAGGGGAAAAGACAACACAGGACGCCATCGACGTCGGCAAATTAATGCATCGTCGCTCAATCGGCGAGATCAATCGGCATTGCTGTTCATGATCAACCAGCAGGGTCCAGCGACCATCAGGCGATTTTACGCGAGGCCAAACGCGACTGTTTGAAATGGCAGCAAATTCTTCAGCAGAGAGTTGCTCCGGTACGACCACTGGCCCCAGCGCAATGGGAGACGCAGCATTGACCTTCTCCGAAGTTTCCGCTGGTTCAGGACGAAATTGAATCATCTGCAAAGGAAACACGACTACTGCACATGCCATAACGGTTCTGCGTCCCCAGCGAGGGCCATCCGGAACAGGCGTTTCTGTCATGATTCTCGTCAGACGCCGTTTCAACTGGGGCGTCGATCCCAGTCCGCTGGAAATGGGCGGCATCCGGACAGGTCGCTCGCACAGAAAATCAATCGCATCCAGGATCGCCTCTGCATAATGACGCGGCTGGCCAGGGAATTCAGCAAGCACTCGCGAATCACAGCAGTCTTCTTCGACAATTTCCAGTTCATGCCGAATCCACCAGACCAGCGGGTGCCACCAGAAGATCGCCGTGACGATTGTTTCAAGAACTCGCACCATGTAGTCACCACGGGCGTAATGAGCGAGTTCGTGAACGACCAGAGTCGCACGGCCCTCCGGAGTCAAACGATGCAGCAGATCCAGGGGAAGAATCAATGTTAGTCCACGACCGAGACCACACAACATCGGAGAAAAAGCACCGCTGAGAACTCGAACTCGAGGCGGCCGTTTCAATCCCATCTTGTACGCAAGGTCATATCCCTGACTGATCAGCTCTTCATCAATCTGCTCGTTGTTGCGAAGAAATCGGCAAAAGCAAAAGTATCGAAGCAAAAGTCTGGCCACATAAATACAACTTCCCGCCAGCCAGGTCAATAAGAGCACGGAGACGGCAATTCGGGGCCAGGAATGAAACCACTGATGCGGGACGTTTGGCCGATTGACTTTCGTCGTTTCGGATAATGAATTCTTGCCGAGAAATTTCCCGGCGGCTTCCTCGGACGGCAACTGAATCAACTCTGAGTTCCCAGTCAATGCCGAGATCGCGTGACGGGCATCGCCAAAATCTCCGTCGCCATGTACAGACTCACCGAAGATAAACCGGGAATCGAACGTAAGCCAGGAATCATCTATCGCAACCGCGAAAGGAAGTGAGATAAACGATGGCGTGATCAGCTTGAGCAGCACCAGAACCCACAGCCCATGCACAACCATCTGGTGACGGATCACTTTTGAGACCGCAAACACGACGAACGCCAGGACTGAAACAGTCACAGCGTTCGAAAGTAGTGTTGCGAGCAATACCGTCACAATGAGTTCCTCCGTCTGTCTTCGAACATCCACCTGCGGCTCACAGGATCATTTCGCTTTTCCATCCAGTTCATCCAGCAGATTTCGCAAAGATTTGCGTTCGTCTTTCGATAAAGTTTTTGTCTTGACAAGATGCGTCAACAAGGGCGTCAGTGAACCGTCACAGAGCTTGTCGGCGGTTTCCTGAAGCTGACGAATAATCAAATCTGATCGCTGCATCACCGCCTCAAAAGTATGAGGCCATGTGCCTCGCTCTCGCTGAACACACTCTTTCTGTTCCAGACGATCCAGAAGTTTCTGCACGGTCGCGTTTTGTGATGGCCCAAAATCGCCATACAACTGTTCCGCCAACTCGCGAACCGTCTGCGCACTCTTCGACCACAGCAATTGCATAATGGCGAGTTCTGCTTCCGTAACATCTTTTGGTTTACGAGCCATTTTGAACCTGACCTGTTGTTTGATTACCAAACCTCAATAACTTTTCTGTGCGTTCAGAACATCTGACTCGCATTGTATTCACTGCGGTGACGGGACCGCAGCCACACCAAAACAATCTCACGGTGTGCCTGCGCTGCCGCTTGTCACACCCTCCAACTAGGCCAGCCCCACCGATCGGCGAAGAAACCATTCCACCGTCAGCAATCCCAGCAATGTCATCATCAGCCACCACTGACTCCAGGCTGGCTGGCGTCGAAACTCAGCAGCGGCCTCTGGCATCGGCAGATCCGAGATTAGCGACGCCAGCTCCTGCGACGAACTCACCACTTTGCCACCGGCTGCCGCGGCCACATCGTTCAGCAAATCGTGATCTGGAAAAGGATTCTGCTGCTCAAACGGATCATGCAGAATCTGAATATCCAGCGACGAACTGTCCACCTGAGTATAGTCTTCATACGCCGTCAGTTCGAAACGCAGAGCCTGACTGGCACTGCCGGATTCCAGAGCATCCGCAAGATCAAGTTCGATCTCATAGCCACTGGAAGCACCGCTCGATTTTCCAGCGGACTTCGGCAGATCAAACTCCTCACCCCACGCAATCATCGCTCCCTCTTCGCCACTTTCGCGCACAACGTTTCCCGGCCAGCGGATCGGCGAATACAGTGATTCATCATTGCTCAACTGCTGCGGTTCGAGCATCGCCACAATGCGATAGTCCTGAGTCTCCGCCGAATGTTCATCAAACGTCGATGCTCGCAGCCGCAGCTTTTCGCCAGGGCTGTAGTAGCGCTTGTCCGCCGTCACCAGCAGTCGTCTCCGCCCGACGGACGAACTCTCTGTCAGCCAGTAGATCGCGTTCCGCCAGAATCGACCATAGAAGCCACTTTTTTCTCCGCCCCATTCCGAAATCATGCGGCTTGCTCTCGGCGATGTCATGGAAACGCCAAGGGCCATGCTGCGTCCCTTGCCCACCTGAGCGGCCGCCAGAACCGGCAGCAGCGTTCCATCTGCCACAGTTGTTTTTGATGTACCCTGAGCTGACTGTCCAAGCCCCAAAAAGGTCGCGATGGCAGATGGTTTTCGAGTCGGCATTGCGACAGAACTCGTCGTTGCCAGCAGCTTGCCGACATCCGGCTTCAATCGCAGCCCGGCATGCACGCCCTGAAAATCGGGAATCGATTTGATGGCCGCCATTCGCTGCTGTTCATCATCCTGCAATCGCCAGACGGCGTGACTGGATTCGGATTCGATTGGCGACACGACGACATTCGACTCGGAATTCCAGTCGTTTCCGTCCGTTGACATACTGACGGGCAGCAGATTGGCCAGTGACGTTTTGTCCCATTCGCCGCCGGAAAAAGAATACTCCCCACCCGTCATCAGCAGCCCCGCACCCCGTTCCGCCACGCATTCGTGCATCCACTTGAGCTGCTCTGGTTCAAACAGCGTGCTGGGGACATCGCTGAGAATAATGGCATCAAACGCAGACAGTTCCGCCTTTGTCGCCGGGAATCCGCGTGACCCGGTCTGATTGTTCGCGTCATACGCTCGTTGAAGCATACCGCTCGATGCCGTAACCACCGAACATTCAATGTCCGGATCTTCCGTCAACGCCTTTTGCAGATCGCTGTAAGGACCAACAACCGTCCGAACCGTGCCTTCTTGAACAATGCGTTGCGGCGAACGGCTTCCTTCGACATAGAGCACTCGAATCTTGGTGCGATCGACCGCAATCTCGGTGTCAAACGTGTTGTTGTTTGTAGCGACCTCATCGGCCAGGGCCGTAATTCTGATCTGCAAATCCCGCGTCTTCGCATCTGACTGAAACGTCAGCGTCGCCGATTGAAATCCGCTCTGCAGAATTACCGGCAGGCTCTTCATGATGCGAGTCGTTCCGTCATCATCTGGACTTGTGACCGACAATTCGACAGTCCGGCCATCGTATCCATAGCTGCGAAGAAACACATGAATATCGACTTCCGTAAACTTGCGAACTCGGCGCGGAGCCACCACGCCGACGACAGCCACGTCACCTCCGCCCGACATGTTGCCCTGCGGTGCCACATGCACTGGTACACCCAGCTCCTTAAACGACGCCGCAGCCTCACGAACGGCGTCCGGATCCCGCACTCGTCCATCCGTGAACAACACAATTCCCGCTGGCGGTTTGCGACCGAACCGACTGGGCAACTGCCGCAGTGCCTGAAGCAGCCGACTGTCTGAATCGACCGGTTCAATCTGATCGAGCGGAATAGCCTGCGTGACGGACGTTGGTTTCGGCTTTGACTTGGTTGCCGAATCCAGTCCGGCGGAGGCTTTCTGCCTGTCTGCCTCCTCTTTTGCTGCTGCGTCTTCAGCAGTCAGCACGGCCGAAAGCCGTTGTCCAAAGCGAAACATCCGAACGTCCGCACCGGTCTTCGCCGCGTTCTCTTTGTCAGCCGCAGTGATCATCTGGAGTGCGTCATTCCACCGGGTGGAGCCACTGCCCATCTGCATGCTGGCGGAAGAATCGAGCACATAAAACATCTCTGGCCGATCCACATCGCCAGGCGTTTCGGTGACCTTGACGGGATTAATAAATAACAGTCCGAGAACGACCAGGACGGCACAGCGCAGCCCGATCAGCACCTTTCGCCGGGCGATGGTTTCGGAGGTTCCAAACAGCAGCCGACTGATGCCGTACAACGCCGCGATCGCCACGATGCCAATCAGCACAGTGCGTGAAGAAACCGGCGGTAAGAATTCAAAGGAGGTCAAAGGTGAGGGTATCCAGATTTATCGACAAACAGGGTGTGTGCTGCGTCAGCGAAACACACCAATTTCTATAAGTTTCCCCAGTGGTGCGTTGCGCTCCGCTTCACGCACCCTACAGCACTGTGAGCGGTCGGAATTGTTGCGTTCCTTCGGCGAGCGGGGGATGTCAATCCCCTGATGGACGGCGTGGACACTGCGAAAATCAGGGGACTCACGTCCCCCGCTCGCCGATCACAGCCTCGGTCAATCCCCCCCGCGAAGCATAACGCATCACTCCATCATTCATCTTTCCCGGAAGACAACACCTCATAATAACGTTCCACCAGTCGTTCATACTCCGGCGGCACCGCGCCGCCGGAATCGCTTTCCATGTCACCCAGAAAGATATCCTGAATCCGCTGTTGCAAACTGGCCGCCAAAGCCTGAGTTGCGCCAGCATACGCTTCCGGCGCGACGAAGTAGTTGTCGCGGACACCCCATGTTCGTTCAATCAACGCGGCATCCGCGCCGTTGGCGTTCGCTGCAAGCAGCTCTCGCAACTGATCCGCAGCAGCTCCGCCGAGCTGGT
>JAYTAK010001257.1:0-2569 GCA_043737515.1 Candidatus Kuenenia sp.
CGTCGCTGGGCATCGGTGGAATCTGTCGTGCCCAATGAGGCCGGTATGTGGACGCACGAAACAGTTCCCGGCGGGACTTCGTCGCCCGATTGTTCCGGATTGCCACGCAGCAGGACGGTGATAGGCGGCGGGGTCTCAGCGTTAATCGCGTAAATTTTTTCTGGTGTCTGGAGCGAATCGACCTGCTCCTGCAGTTTGGTGATCCGTTGCTTCAGCATGGTAACAGTTGCAAGTACGTCCGGCGTTTGATTCGTCGCTGGCGGACGCAGAACCGCGTCCGCAAAACAAATCTGGTCGTGTCCGATGTCGTTGCCGTTGTCGGTCGCCATCAGCGTCAGAAACTGAGCTGCTGCCGGAATAGCAATGTCGAGATCCACCAGCCCATCTTCGCGACCGACGGCCTTACGCTCCGACTGCAGCTTCCCGTCCACGAAGACATGAAAACTGGCACCGGAACGCGGCGTCTGTCCAAAGTATCCGGCTTGAGCGTTCAAATGCACCACGTCTGGCAGCCCGGCGGCGCGCATGGCGTGCAGATCAAACGTGATCGCAGAGTTCGCGTGCAATGACAACAGCGTGTGACCGTCTTTGGTAAAATCGATGCCTGCCAGTTCCGTGGAGAATTGCGAATTCACAGGGCCGTTGCGAATGGCATCCCATGCCTTGCCGCTGGTGTCCGGGACGTTGGTCGCGACGATACCGGTTGACGTAATGGGCACGTCGCCCGACTCTCCACCGTCCGGGATCACTACGCCATCAATGAACGGCTGATCGGATTTCGTAAATTGATTCACTGGAGCGGCATCCAGAAATCCTCGACGAGATTCCGTCACGCTGCCGGAAAGCGGATCAATCGCGGCACCGGCTTTGCCAGACCCGTGGCCATCGCCGCCGCCCACGATATCTGCCAGACTCCAGCCGCTGCCCTGCAGTCGCGAAAGTTCCGCCCGAGCCGCCGTGAGTTTCCCTTCGAGTTCAGTCTTTCTTACAGATCGCTGTTGTTCCGCAGCCGATGACAGAACCCGATCGCCGCGTTTGACACCTGCGAACACGGCCCACAGCGAATAGTATTCCCGTTGCGAGATCGGGTCGAGCTTATGATCATGGCAGCGTGCGCAGTTGATCGTGATTCCGCAGGTCGCCGTCATGACCTGCGTCACCATGTCGTCGAGATCGTCCGCTCGAGCCAGGCGTTTCAGGACTGGACTTGGTGTTTCTGCCTGGCCGACAAAGTCCCAGGGACCGGCTGCCAGAAATCCGGTTGCTGCGACGGCGTTGGCATCGTCGGGACGTAACACGTCGCCCGCAATCTGATCTCGCAGGAATTGATCATACGGCAGATCGGCGTTGAGCGACCTGATTACCCAGTCGCGATAGTGCCAGGCGTTGTCACGACGCTGATCACGTTCAAAGCCATGCGTGTCGGCATAGTGTGCAATGTCCAGCCAGTGCCGCGCCCATCGTTCGCCGTAATGCGGCGATGCCAGCAGGCGATCGACCAGTCTTTCGAGCGCCTGCGGATCGGGATCGTTGACAAACGCATCGACGTCGTCCGGCGCTGGTGGCAGTCCATGCAGATCAAACGACAAGCGGCGAATCAGTGTGCGACGATCTGTCTCTGGCGACGAAACGAGTTGTTTCTCCGCCAGTTTTTCCAGAATGAATCGATCAATGTCATTCGCGACCTTCGTTTCTAAATCAGCGGGCAGCGTTGGCGGCGAGATTCTCTGCACGGGTTGCCAGGCCCAATGGTCAAGGCGCGGATCAAGGGTCGCTTCGCGGTCATAGTCCGATTCCGGCCAGACGGCACCCGCATCGATCCAGCGTTTGATCAAGTCGATTTCGGTGGCGTTGAGCGGTTCACCTTCCGGCGGCATGCGTTCCTCGGCGACATGTGTGGTAACTCGTCGAAATAATTCGCTGTCATCGGCTTTACCTGGAATAATCACAGGCCCGTTGTCACTGCCCTTGAAAGCCGCACGCTTCGCGTCCAGCCGCAGGCCGTTTTTCTGAACTGTCGCACCGTGACACTTCGCACAATGCTCCACCATCAACGGCCGGACCTGCGTCTCAAAATCAACAGCGTCATCGACCGGATTGGCAGACAGCTGCCCTGCAAGACAGATGACAAAGAAGAAGCGGATTAAGAACAATTTCGGCACGCCTTGAGTCTGTGCGAGTTGAGCGAAGGAGTCACGCAAGTCGATCATACGATTCCAGTCGTTCGAATCTTACTCGCACACGAGCACAAAGTTTAGCCATTGAAGGTCGCCTGTCGCTGGACGATCTAAACTCCGCGCGGTCAGATTTGAGGTTTTGTGAGCGGCAAGGTGCCAGGGGCGGCTGATCTATTCGTAGGGTGCGTGAAGCGGAGCGCAACGCACCGTTTTGGGAAGCGTGAGAGACTGGTGTGTTTCGCTAGCGCTGCACACGGCCTTGATCACAGATTCGGCCAGAAGATGTTCTTCGGAGTATTGAAGAGAGAGGTCTGGGCCAAAGGCCCAAAAGGTGAAAGCCCAAGGCATCGCCCTGGAAAAAATGAATCGAAACACAAAAAGCCCCAGAGGGG
>JAYTAK010001258.1:0-5900 GCA_043737515.1 Candidatus Kuenenia sp.
CCTGTTCGCACAACTGGCTCCATACAACTACGGCGGTGATCCGACTCGCCTGGCTGGCATCTGGGAAGCACAGACGGCAACTCTGAAAGTCAAGAACACGGGGATGGCCGTGCTGACGGACATCACAACGCTCAATGACATTCATCCGCCGAACAAGCAGGAGGTTGGACGCAGACTGTCTCTCTGGGCACTGGCGAATACGTATGGCAAGGCCGATCTGGTTTACTCCGGCCCGCTATACAAGTCGATGAAGTCGGACGGCAACAAGGCGATCATCGCATTTGATCATGCGGCTGGTCTGAAGTCCCGCGACGGAAAGGACCTGTCGTGGTGGTCGATCGCCGGCGAAGACAAGAAGTTCGTCAATGCGACCGCGAAGATCGAGGGTGACACCGTCGTCGTGACTGCCGACGGAGTACTCAAGCCTGCGGCTGTCCGCTTTGGCTGGCACCAATTGGCCGAGCCCAATCTCAACAACGGTGCCGATCTGCCTGCGTCACCATTCCGCACCGACACTTGGACCGACGCGGAGAACGCATTGCCATAAGGGGGACGTTCAGCCCGAGATCGTCCTGCCGAGAAAAATCCTGAGGCTTGGCGCGGGCTTCGCCCGCAACCCAACGTAGCCACGCTCGCCAGAGCGTGGGTTTCTTCTGGATCGCCCACGTTCTGGCGAACGTGGCTACAAAGTTGCTCGCACGATCCGCGACTGCAGTAAAGTGGCACGCGGAAATCTTCTCAGACAAACAAAACTCTCAACGTTTGCTGAGCAGAATATCGTTATTTGCCGGGGCGTTTTCGTCCCAGCCAGACAAGACCGGCCCCGGTGCAACTGATCAGAATCGATATCGCCAGAAACCAGGCTGGCAGCGACGACTCATTTTCAATCTGCAGATTCAACCCGATGAACTGCAGCGCCGGGGCCAGTTCTTTGAGCGACAGCAGCAATCCGTTGCTTAGCGCGTGCATTGCGATGCCGGGAAAAACGCTGCCACTGGAAAGGCGAATGCCGCACAAGACCAGGCCGAGCAGAAACGTCGCTGGAAATCGCTCGAGCGTCAAAGACATATCGACGATCACATGAAACGCGGCGAAGATAAAGGTGCTGATGAGCATTGGTCGTAGCCAGGAGGCTGCATTCTTCTGGAGTGTATTGATCAGAAATCCGCGAAAGAAAAGTTCTTCACAAACTGCCGGGATCAGGGCCAGCGCGACGATGCGAAGCAGCAACGGAGTTTCAGAAGTCAGCCGTTCTGCCAGCTCCTTGAGTTTCGAATTGTTCAGAATCTCCATCCATTGCAACGGGCCCTTTGAAAAAATCAGGACCTGATACGCGATCGTCCACATCGTGCAACCCAGCAAGGCCGCTCCGATGAGCGTCGCCATGTGAAACTTGTGCAGGGCAAACACCTCAACGACCGATACACGAATCCACTTCGTAATGGTGATCGGCAGGACCGCGAACAGCAGAATCGTCAACAGTCCGGAAAGCATCAACTGCCCAGTCAAATTCTCCAACGACACGACCCGGCTCCGAAGACCGGACAACACAAGAAACAGGGGAACCAACAACAACAGCCAGCCGATGCCGATCTCGAGCGGAATACGCGAATGGATCCTGTCGGGGCGTTTTGCGAATGCCGACAAACCGGCGGAACTTCCGAACAGGACCGAGTCGCTTCCAAAGACGCTCGCCGCGACGCGTAACGCCAGGACGGTGTACACCAGCGTCGATAACAGCGTCACGACGTACAGATGTGTGGCGGCAGTTCCCTGAAACAATTCGCGGCCCAGCAGGACGATGTTGACCAGCGGCACGAGCGCCAGTCCGACGGTCAGATGCACACCCGGCATGAGGCTCAGGATTCCCGGTGCGAGCGAAACGAGCATCAACGGAATGAGCCATGCCTGAGCTTCACGAAAACTGCGGGCGAAGCTGGTAATTGACAGCAGCACGGCGGAAAAAAATGACGCGAACACGACCAGCAAGGCGAGAATCTGAAAGAACATTTCGAACGTCGCGCCGTCCGCCAGGATGATGCGATCAAAGCCGGTGGCGTACAGTGTCAGTAACATCGCGACCAGATTAATGACGGCCGTCAGTACGGCGACCGTCAGGACGGCGATGAATTTTCCCGTCAGCAAATGGGCACGCGAAACGGGCGCGGCCATCAGAATCTCCAGCGTGCCGCGTTCGCGTTCTCCTGCTGTCAGATCGATCGCCGGATAGACTGCACCGGTCATCGTCATCAGCACGAGCATCAGCGGCAGAAAGGCACCGAGTGGCGAGGACTTTGGTGCATTGCTTGCCACCGATCGTCGTGAGATTGACTCCATGACGCCGGAACCCATGCGAGTCCTGTCCAACAGCATTCGCAGCTTGCGATCGCGAAATGCCAGGATACGTTGCTCCACTTCCGTCGCCGCCCGCAGGCTGAACGCATCGCCGCTGCGGCTGAGAACCTGAAAATCAGCGGGCTCGATTTTCCCTGTGGTCGCGTTCTGAGCGGCGTCTGTTAGCCGAACTCCCACATCGGCTACTGCGGTTTGCAGCAATTCATCCATGTCGCCGGATGCCACTGGGCTTTCAAATTTCTCAAATCGAATCGGAGGCCCGTCCGAATCAGGACTGTTCATCATCGATCCGACTGCCGCACCTGTGGAAGATCCAGTGAGTGAACTGGCAACATCCTGCATGGAGGGAACGGCATCCTTATTCGTTGAATTCTGTATGCCATCGCCGGCGCGTTGAGCGTCGTTATCTCCACTTTCAACGTTACCCGAAACGGGTTCTTCAAGCATTGCCGTGGCCAACTCGGGCGAAATGCTGCGGTCAAAAACAACGATGGCCGGTGGAGCATTCGGATTGACCCGCTGGATCGCAAATCTCTGAACCACAGAACCCAGCAGCGGATAGACGATCAACGGCATCACGATCAGCGTCACCAGCGTGCGTCGATCGCGCAGCGATTCGCGAAGTTCCTTTCGAGCCAACCGCAGCACACGAAAAAACGATGACGCCGTCTGTCGTGCCGGGTTAGTGCCGGGCGTTGTTTTCTGACGACCCTGTTCGTCGTTGACGTGTTCGCTCGCTGGACTCACGCGGACCTGCCTTCACGTTCGTAAACCGTTCCCTCGGGCTGAGGCTGCATGGATTCTTCCGTCGTGGAATAGTTCTCTTCCATCAGATCCAGAAACATATCTGTAATCGATTCGCGTCCGGACTTCTGCCGCAGCGCAGTCAACGTGCCCTGCAACTGCAGGCGACCACGGAACATCAGGCCAAAGCGATCACACAAACGCTGCGCCTCTTCCAGCCGATGCGTGCAGAAGATCACAGCCTTGCCCATTTCTTTGAGGCGTGCGGTGAAATCAAAGATCCGTTTCGAACCCACAATATCCAGTCCGCGCGTCGGTTCGTCCATCAGCACCACGGGTGGATCATGCATGAGTGACCGTGCAAGATTGACGCGCTGCTGTTGTCCGGTACTCAATCCGGAACATGGTCGGTCAATGAAACTGCGGAGGTCGAACAGGTCGGCAAGCTCATCGACACGCCGGTTCGCATTGTCATTTGGGACATCATAGAGGTCAGCGAAGTAGAGCATCAGTTCTCGCGGCGATAACCATTGATACAGCCCCGCACTCGCCGAGACCAGCGCCACGCTGCGTTTGACCTGTTCCGGCTGAGTCGCCACATCGAATCCAGCAACCGTCGCATTGCCGCTCGTCGGCTTCATCAGGCCCAGAATCATGCGCAGCGTCGTGGTCTTCCCGGCACCGTTCGCTCCGAGAAGCCCGAACACTTCCCCACTGCAAACATTCAGCGACAGTCCATTGACAGCATGCACGTCACCGACCGGCGTCGTAAACGTTTTACGCAAATCGCGGGCTTCGATGAGATCGGGCATGGTTAGTTTTCACGAATGAATTGTTTCGCCCCCGGCGGCACGGCCAGTCCAGGACTGCCCAGCACTACGCCGATAGATTCCGATTCTCGGGCGAATTTCACAAAATCATCGGCCACCGGAGTCGCTTCGGCGAGCGGGGGACGTGAGTCCCCTGATGCTGCGCCTGTTCAGCAGACCTGGATTTTTACGTGGGGTAAGCTTCCAGCTTGCCGTCGCGGAATGAAAACTCAATGGTTTTTTGGACAGCATGACAAGCTGGAAGCTTATCCCACGTTAAGGCAACAGACCGCTTGCCAGCCCTGCGGCTCAGGGTTAAGCGAAAATGTCTGCGTCCGGCATTTCATGGCTAAAATGACGTGTTTTCGTCGCAGATTCAAGGAACTTAGCGTCGTCCTTGTCAGGCTTTCAGCATCCCGATACCCTGCGACCCTTTTCCAGAACCCGCAGCGAGGCGAAAAACTCCTCGGTTTCTGGAGAAAAACAGGCCGCTTTCGAAGGGATCGGACGGCGTTCCTTGCAATTGCGATTGGCGTTGAGGTCATCTCTTGTCGGATCAGGATCGAATTGTCATCACCGGAATTGGACTGACTTCCCCGAACGGAAACAGTCTGGCGGAATTTCGCCAGAATCTTCTGAACGGGAAGTCCGGTGTGGTCAATTACGAAACGCGCTACATGGGGCCGGTGCTCGCTGGCGTCTGTAATTTCGACGAGCTGCGATACCAGAAAAAGAAGGACATTCGCCGCGGGACACGAGCTGGCTCAATCGCAGTGTACTGTGCGAATGAAGCCGTGCGGGACTCAGGACTGGACTGGCCCAACGTCGCGCGGGATCGTGTCGGCGTGTACATCGGAATCACAGAACACGGCAATGTGGAGACTGAAAACGAGATCTATGAAATCTCAAAGTTTCAGTACGACACGAAGGTCTGGTCGCATCATCACAATCCTCGTACTGTCGCCAACAATGCTGCTGGCGAAGTGACGCTGAATATGGGCATCACGGGCCCGCATCTGACGCTGGGAGCGGCCTGTGCGGCGGGAAACGCCGGATTTATTCAGGCAGCCCAGATGCTGCGGCTGGATGAAGTCGATATTGCGATTGCTGGCGGTGTGTCAGAAAGTATTCACACGTTTGGCATTTTTGCGAGTTTTGCAGCTCAGGGAGCCCTGGCAACGCACGAAGATCCAACGAAAGCCTGCCGTCCGTTTGACATCAATCGCAATGGCATTGTCGTCGCTGAGGGCGGCGGGATCTGCACGGTGGAACGTCTTCCACATGCTCTGGCGCGCGGTGCGAAGATTTATGCGGAAATCATTGGCTATGCCATGAATTCAGACGCCACGGATTTCGTCCTGCCAGACGCCAACCGGCAGGCTGAATGTATGCAGTTGGCGATGAAACGAGCAAAAATCAACGCGGATCAGATCGATATCGTCAGCAGCCATGCCACGGCGACAGAACAAGGCGACATTGAAGAGGCGAGCGCTTTGCGGCGAATTTTTGCCAACAGTAAAGCCGTCATCAACAACACGAAGAGCTTCATTGGGCACGCAATGGGTGCTGCAGGGGCTTTGGAAATGCTGGGCAATTTGCCGTCATTTGACGATGGGATTGCCCACGCTACAATCAACCTCGACGATCCTGACCCAAGATGCATGTTGCCGAATCTCGTTATCAATCAACCCCGAGAATTGGGCAATGTGAACTGCATTCTGAACAATTCATTCGGTATGCTGGGCATCAATTCGGTCGTCATCATTCGTAAGTATCAAGGCTGACAGTTTGTGATCGGGACGGCACTCGTCGCCGATGATTTGCATTTTAGAATTTCGGATTCTGTTAAGCATCCGAGTAAACAGCGAGAGGGTGGTTTAATGACGTCAGATCAGATTCGGCAGGTGATTCTGGAAATTCTGGAGCGGATTGCTCCGGACGAGGATCTCACCGATCTGGACGACGTACGCCCGTTCCGCGAGCAAATGGAAC
>JAYTAK010001259.1:0-5890 GCA_043737515.1 Candidatus Kuenenia sp.
ACCAAAACCGCCAAAACTGCGACAGGCCACCACCGCCGAAGTCAAGTTGGCTCTTCAACTTGGGTTCCTCTACACAAAGCCCGGCTGAACGGCATTGCACGGCATCTACGACCTGGCTTTGAATCTGGGACACATCAACATCGGATTGAGCCACGACACCAGCGAGTTTGCGTGTGATAGTTTTCGATGGTTCTGGAAATGCATCGGCCAACAGCGTCATCCGTACGCGACAGAGATCCTGATCTTATGCGATGCTGGAGGCAGCAATTCCGCCAGTCAGTACCTTTTCAAACATGACCTTCAGTTGCTGTCCAACGATCTTGGTCTTCCCATTCGAGTGGCCCACTATCCGAGCTACTGCTCGAAGTACAACCCTGCTGATCGCCGCTTCTTCCCTCACGTGAGCCGAGCCTGTCAGGGAATGTTGTTTGACTCGCTGGACACAGTCGTGCGTCTGTTTCGCCGCGCATCGACCACCACCGGTCTCCGCACGACAGTCCATGTGATTCGCAACGCCTATGAGACCGGTCGCAAACTGGCCGCTGACTTCAAAGAAACTATGGCCATCAAATTCAGCAGAATACTTCCAAAATGGAACTACTCCGCAATTCCGCACACATCAGACACTTATTGACGCGCCGGTCCTTACATCATTCTTAAACATCACGTTGGTCGGTGCCAGAGCTGTCAGTTGTTCGGCGATGGCTAAGCTCCGTTCTAGCAACGGCAACGCTTCCGCCCAACGCTCCTGTCGCATCAACAACTGCCCGATGATCGCAAGGCTGTAGAACAGGTCGCGCTGCCACGCGGCGTTGGCCGGGTCGGACGCGGCCAGCCGCTGCGTGATGCGGAACGCCTCGCCGAAGAGCCGCTGGGCCTCGGGCAGATTCCCCTCCGCCGTCGCCAACTCGCCGAACACCACAATCCAACGAATTCTAACAAATGTAACTTCGTTACAGCTGAATAGTGATGACAGAAGCTCAACTCCGCCTTATTCGATGCGCTACTACACCGCAATCTCGGAATCGTCTGTAGCTACTTCGATTCGTCCTTGTTAATCAAATCCACATACTCACTCAGCTCATCCCAATACGCCGGAAGAGAAAAAGGAGCATCAAACCACTGCTCTTCAGCAACACCGGGTCGCGGTGCAAAATCAGTCACACTTACAAATCGCACACCAGCATCAACATGCTGCTTCAGTGTGCTCTGCCATTCAGATTGATCCACTCCCAGACTGATTCCTCCAATCAAGACGGTGGAGTGCCCTTCCGACACGTCCGCAATTCGAGACTTGAGAAGTGGAAAGTCAATTTCGACATTTTTCTCAAGGAAAATTGTATCCAATGCTGATGCTACACTGGATTCAAGCTGATCTTCGACAACAGGATTACCACATGCTCCAAATACAGCGAAATCTGGGCCGTACAGCTTCTTGATTTCCTCGCGAATCTCGGCTCGCTGCTCTTGAGTTGTTCGAAACAAATTGTCCAGAAACACTCCGGTGACATGCTGTTCCGAGGCCGTGGCCCACAACTTAACCTCACTCAGCACTTCGCTATTAGGTTTTGCTCCATCTTCAGCCCAGAGACTCACATATCCTACCATACGAAAATTAGATCGAGGCAGGAGCACACTCGGTGTCTCAACCGATGCTTTCCGGAATTGTTGATCGCTATACCGCCAAAATCTCGATTCCCATCCCGGAATGGCTCCGTAAAGATCGGGCTTAACAATTACCCAAAATACCGTACTTGGATAACGGTTCGCAGACTGCAACACTCGATCCCAGTCGGCATCCGGTTCTGGACCGTACAAGCAGGAAACCAGATTCAGCTTCGCTGACCGCGCCACGGCGCTCCGGAATTTCTGGGAAGCCGCAACGAGCCGATCTCGTTGACGAGGATTGTCTGACTTTGCTGCAGCTTCTGTCATGAAGCGACCGAAAACCATGCTTTGATCTGCATCCGATACCGAAAGGTGTTGGTCATTAACTGTAACTCTAGTGTCGAATCCCACATTGCGAGGCACCGGAAACTGTTTTGGACTAAGGTCAATGTACTTTGGCGGTTTTGTCAATGTTTCAGTTACCGGATCGTATTCTGCATCAATCACCAGAGTGACGACAACATCGGCTGGAAGTGCGAGTGTAAATTCTCCAGTTGCATTGGTCGCTACCACACCAGAGTTTGAAAACGGTACGACATCGACTCCAGTTGGTGCAAATGCGTAGACGTTGCATCCCATGTAAGGGCCGTGGAAAAACCTCTCGGTGGAATGCCGTAATGGAAATCCCGACTCACTTGGAAGCGATTCAGCGACTCCGACGACCTCGATTGTGTCACCTCGCACTGCGACAATCCGCTTGGTTATTTCGGAAAAATCATTGGTTGCAGCCGCTGGGAATTTGTTCAGAATGAGCTTGGTAAACGTTCGCAGGGAAGACTTTGCAGCCGTAAACTCTTGTGGCTGAACTGCATCAACGCCGGTCTCAAGCAATTGCATTGCAACGAGTAGCTTCGCACTTAGCATTTCGACAGACCGGAAGTCATAGGCAGATATGGATTCGGCGACGATGTGATTGCCAAGTCCGGAGGTCGTTATTCTCAAACGCATGACGACTGGCACGTAGTCGTGTTTACTCCGCTTCTTCTTGGGGCTGAGTGTGTCAATATATAGTCCATACTGTTTGTTTCGTTGTATCTTAATGTGCTCAATTGCCCCTGACTTTCCAACCTGCGTGACGCTGAATTGCATCGGTTCCGAATCCATGGGGCCGATAACGAGAACGGGTGTCCCTTCGACGACAAACCCGGACGCTGCTCCACCTTTCACATGAACCGCAACAACTTCGATTTCAATGGTCTCATCGGCGGCTATAAGAGAATGCGAAAGGCCCGTTGGGACGAGCGATGCCAGTGCGAGCGACATACAGATTAGCAAAACGTAGTGGTGAGCGCGATTGGCGATCATGGAATCAACTCCAGTTTCAGGGGTTCACTCGGGAGAACGGTAGGATCAGCAGGGAACACAATTGCAGCAATGGCAAATCTGGCTCGCCCCTCAATGCCAATATCCGATTGCGGAAACACTTCGAATTCTGCATCCTTGCAAGGAGTTGTCAGCGTGGCATGACGGTACGCGTCGGCACCTGGGCCTACCCGATCAGTGAACGGTTCAGAGACAAGGACTATCACGCTGGCCTGAGGCTGATATTGGCATCGTACTTTCTTTGGATAGTACTTCACATCAATAGTTCGCTGTGCGTGTAATCCCTGAATACTTGCGGCGTACCGATAGACGAGCCGCTTGTTGCTACGATCAGGGATACTGGCGTCATTGAGCCACTTTTCCTTGCTTGTCAATGGTGAGGTCATGATGCTGCGAGCTGCACGGAGTCCGAAGAATACGTCCCCAACTTCAAGCCGTGTCGAATCCCAGTTGACCTGCGGAAACTCCATTTCAAGCAGATACGAACGCTGGTGATCAGGCGGAATGGGCGGATTGATGTTCCCTACGTCAATTGGGGAGTCGTCGGACCCGGCGATGACAGTACTCGCCGGTTTGAATCCCGGAGGTGTATCGTGGAATTGCCATAAGACAGCGAGCAATACAATCACCGCAGCTAGAGCACTGGCGCAACTGTTCGTAGTGAGCCACCGAGATCTCGTCTTGTAAAAATCCTGGCGAGTCGTTGAGCTGGGCAGCGTCGCAATGAGCCCCTTACGGCGCTCGGCGTGAGCGATGAACGCATCCTTATCACCGAGCGCGTCACATTCGATAGGGACGGCGAGGTAACCCCATGGCTGGCTTTTGGCCGGAGGCAATTCTCGGCCCGCCACGACGCAACGTAGTTGTTCGTCGTCCAGACATCGCTCCAGGACTCTGCCGACCCAGTGGCGATGCTGCTGCTCGGCATGCTCAAAGGCATCGAAGAAAATCACTACAGGCCGCCCGGCACAGGCATCGAGCAGCCCATCGACCCGCTGGACGTTATTGCCGGACCCAGAAACCGAGGCACCAAGAGCACGCGCGATGGAGGCGAGGTGCTCCTCGGGACTGCTGCCCGCTTTCTTGAACTCAACGCGGCCAGTGCTCCTCGCACCGAGGAGAGTCCGCGTGTGGTTGTAAAGCGTACTCAGCAGTGTGCTCTTGCCTTGCTTGCCATCTCCGCGCACAAGGAGGATGCGAGTGGAAGGCGATAAAGTGAGCATGTTCTCGAAGGTCTCGAAGGCCGGGCCACAGTTGAGGAAGCCCTTGCGATCCACCGTAACCAATTTGGCGGGAAACGGAGTGAACGAAGCGGAAGGGGAACCACCCACGGCACCGGCACTGATGGCCACGCCGGGAAACGGAGGTTCTGGTTCGTTGTAAACTGCGGACGCAACCGCAATCGAAGCGATGCCGTTAAGAACGTTCAAGATCGCCTCCCGAGTGTCATCGCGATTCAGATCATGCAGCCGAGCGGTCAACAGCATCGCGTGCATGTCCGGCACAGTGCATTTCTGAATGACGAGTGGCAGGAGGAATCGGGCGTTGCCGTTCTGCAGGTGCTGCCGCCAATAGGCGTCGAATTCTTCCACGCAAGCACCGGAAGTCCAGTAGTCGTCCGAGTAGAGCGGGATCAGTCGGCGGCAGTCATCAGCCGCTTGACGCATGTTGCCGGTCCAGGTTGTGCCAACCTGAAACTCAGCCATCAGCGTCGTGGAATAGCCTGCCGTGCGGACGACCCAATTGATCCAACGTGCCCACGCGGCTTGGGGGCCACGGTAGCTGATGAAGAAGTCGATGTTGCCGCTGGGGTCAGTCATAATCTACAGATCTTCGTCGAACGAAACGCGGTTGGCAGTGTAAGAGTTCGGCCCCTGATGTCCAGTCAAGTGGAGACCCTTCGAAGTACCTGGTTCTGCATTCCAGTGGCGCACGCCCAATGCCACCTGGTTTAGATCGGTTCAACGACAAATTACGTGCGCGTCGCAAATACGTCTACTGCATTGTACTTACCCTTCAGGATTGGTTCCGCTTCGCACTGGAACCAGTTCTGGATCACCGCCGCGTAGACCTGACGAAAATCGGTATGATGTTGCAGATCGCCGTCCTGCAGACTGCTCAGGCTGGGAAGCTGGCCAATCAAACCCGACTTGACCGCCGCGCCAGCCATGAACATCGGTCCGGCTGTCCCGTGATCTGTTCCTGCGCTGGCGTTCTCCTCGACGCGGCGACCGAACTCACTGAAGCACATCACAGCAATGCGATCGGACTGCTTGAGCTGATCGATGTCTTCCAGAAATGCCTTCACGGAATCTCCCAACTGACGCAGCAGGCCAGCATGTGCATCCGGCTGTTGTGAGTGCGTATCAAAGCCGTTCAGAGTCACGTAGTAGACCGATGTCGTAAGACCTGAACTGATGAGCTTGGCGACTGTCTGCAGTTGTTCGCCCAGTCCGTTCTTCGGATACGTGACATTCGACGAATAGGACTTCACGGAGGAACTCAACCGTTCGCTGGCGGTAATCGCGGAACTGGTGCTCGACTGCACGAAGTTGAGCAGGTCATTGCTGTCGCCTCGCCGGGCGTCGGTCAATTCCTGCACGGCCTTGCGGAACTGAGCGTCTTCGGTGCCCTGCAGGTGAAATTGTTCCAGCGATCGAATCGATGGCACGCGAACTTTGCGTGACATCAGCGCGAATGGTTGCTTGTCGTGTCCAAGATGCAATGCATTCGGGTCGCCACCGGCAGCCTCCGCTGACTGTTCGAGCAAACGGCCCAGCCAGCCGTCGGTGCGATTTTCATCTTTCCGCTGACAGGTGTGCCAGATGTCCATGGATTCGAAATGCGAACGGTTGGGATCGGGATAACCGACTCCCTGAATGATGGCCAGTCGTCCGGC
>JAYTAK010001260.1:0-5882 GCA_043737515.1 Candidatus Kuenenia sp.
GTCTGGCAATTGCCGGAGCGGCGCTGCGCTTGTCCGGCCTACCTCAGAAACAACCTTTGACGGGGGCACGAGTGGTTATTTTTGGCCGCTGAACTAAACTGCCAACGTTCGTTCTGGACTATCGATTCGGGCCTGGGTTGTTTATGAAGTTTTCAAAGCCAACGTTGCTACCACGCTTCTTCGTCTGCTTCGCGGTTGCGAATTCTTTGACCGGTGCATTTCCCGGAGACAGTAGCGCGATGGCGCAGACAGAAGTGATTGGCGGCTTCATCAAACAGAATTGCCTGGATTGTCACAACGCCACCGAAAAATCGGGCGGACTGGATCTCGCGGCATTGCCCGAGTCGTCCGAATCGCTGGAGAGTCGCACCCAGTGGATCAGGATCCATGATCGCGTCCACAGTGGCGAAATGCCGCCGGATTCAATGCTGACATTAGCACAACGCGAACCGTTTACCAACGCGCTTCGAGCGGCGCTGGTGGACGAGATTTCGTCGCAGCAGGAACGCGAAGGCCGCACCGTGCTGCGACGCCTGAATCGCCGCGAATTCGAAAACAGCCTGCATGATCTGCTGGGTGTCGATGTGGCGATACAACACCTGCTTCCCGAAGACGGACGTTCGCAGGGTTTTGACACGGTCGCCGAGGGCTTGAGAATTTCCGTCGTGCAAGTCGAAAAATACTTCGAAGCCATCGACCTGGCTCTCGATGATGCCGTGCGCCTGACCGTGCGGCCCGAATTCATCAACAAGCGATTTCGCTTTCAGGATGAAAAGGAAGTCCGCGAGAACCTGGACACGCCGGAAGAGCACGTCGATCCCGTTTCCGGGCAGCGTCATCGACGGCTGTTTCGGGAACTCGACAATGCCGTGGTCTTTATCAGTCATGGATACTCGCCCGATCACTTGAAACAGTTTTCACCGCCGTCGAAAGGACTCTACCGCGTCCGCGTCTCGGCTTACGCGGTCGATAGTCGCGGCGACCCGATCGCCTTGCGTGTCCATGCGACTGACTGGAAGAGCGAGCGATTGCTCCACTACTTTGAACTCCTGCCAGACAAGCCGCGGACGGTTGAATTCACGGCGTTGTTGACCGCACGCGAACATTTTCGGTTCAGTGGATATGGCATCGGGATTGATGACGCCGGAAAGAGTCTCTGGAATGTCGATAGCGTCAAGGACTGGAAAGTCCCCGGGATGGCGATCGAGTGGATCGAAATCGAAGGGCCGTTGCTGGATCAGTGGCCGCCCGCAAGCGTGGCCAGCGTGTTCGGGGAGGACGCGATCCGCAAACTGGAAAACCGTGGCCGCTGGACCGATCAGGGACACATCGGTTATGAACTGGCTCCTGAAGATCCGAAAGCCTCGGCTGCCAAAGCAATCAAACAATTCGCCACGCGCGCGTTTCGTCGTCCGCTGGCGACCGGGGATGCCGACCGCTTTATCCAACTGGCCCACACGGAACTTGATCGAGGCCGCTCGTACGAGCAGGCGATGCGCGTTGCGTTGCGCGGGATCTTGATTTCGCCGCGTTTTCTGATGCTGGATGAATCGCCGGGAAAGCTGGATGACTATGCGCTCGCGTCTCGACTGTCGTATTTCTTCTGGAGCAGCCCGCCGGATGATGAGCTGTTGCGTCTGGCCAGCGAAGGACAACTTTCGGACTCCAGGGTGCTGCACCAGCAGGTCGATCGCCTGCTCGCTTCGCCGCGTGCCCAACAGTTTGTCTCGAGCTTTGTGGGTCAGTGGCTGGATCTGAATCAGATCGATGCGACCGTTCCCGATACAAAACTGTACCCTGAATATGACGATCTTCTGCGCAGTTCAATGGTCACTGAAACGCAGGCGTATTTTCGTGAGATGCTCACTCAGAACCTGCCCATCTCCAATCTGATCGCATCCGATTTTGCGATGCTGGATGGTCGCATGGCAGATCATTATGACCTGTCGCGTCCGTTCCTGGATTCGAAGGGCGATCGGCACGGCGAAGAATTCCGCCGAGTCCCCCTGCCAGCGGACAGCGTGCGCGGCGGCGTGATGACGCAGGCGGCGGTCCTCAAGGTGACCGCCAACGGTACAGTCACCTCCCCCGTGCTGCGCGGAGCCTGGATTCTGCGGCGAATCATCGGTAAGCCACCTTCGCCTCCGCCACCAGTCAATGCCATCGAACCCGACACACGCGGGGCAACGACGATTCGCCAGCAGTTGGCGAAGCATCGCGATTCGGAATCGTGCAATCGATGCCATCGCGAGATCGATCCGCCCGGTTTTGCGTTGGAGAGTTTCGACGTCATCGGCGGATTTCGCGAACGATATCGGTCTGTCGGCAACGGTGATTCCCCCGGCAAAAAGCTTCACGGCAGGAACATCTGGGAATACAAGCTCGGGCAACCCGTCGATTGCAGCGGTCAGACGTCCGACGGAAAACGATTCACGGATATTCGCGATTTCAAACGACTGATGCTGACGGAGGAAGAGCAAATCGTCCGCTGTCTCACCGAAAAACTGATCACCTATGCGACCGGTTCCGGCGTTGGCTTTACCGACCGCGCCGAGGTCGAACAAATTGTGACGAAAGTCAAATCACAGGACTCTGGCCTGCGTACATTGATTCACGAAGTCGTGGCCAGCGAATTGTTTTTGAAGAAGTAACGGACACTCTATGCGCAATCGATTACCACGAACGCCTCGTCGAAACTTTCTGCGTGCATCGGGAGTCGGCCTGGCTCTGCCGCTGCTGAATGCCTTTCTTCCCCGCAGCGCCGCGGCGGTTGAAGAGAGCATCCCACAGCGACTGGTCTGCATTTGCACCTCGCTGGGGTTGCATACTCCGTTCCTTTTCCCGGAGCAGGCCGGTCGCGACTATGAGCCGACGCCGTACCTCAAGCTGCTCGCAGAGCATCGCGGTGACCTGACGGTGTTCAATGGCATCTCGCATCCCGATCAATCGGGTTCTAACGGACATTCCTCGGGCATGACCTGGCTGACGGCAGCCCGCCATCCCGGACTGCCCGGTTTTCGCAACACCGTATCAATTGATCAGTGGATCGCCGGTCGGATCGGGCTGGAAACGCGATTTCCGTCGCTGCAACTCAGCACCGATGGTTCCAGTCAGAGCATCTCGACCAGCGGCATCATGATTCCTGGTGAGCAATCGCCATCGAAGATGTTTGCGAGGTTGTTCCTTGATGGTTCTGCCGACGAGCAGGAATCGCAGATGCAGAAACTTCGCGAGGGGCGAAGCATCATGGATACCGTGTTTGATGAAGCCAAACAGTTCGAACGCCGCGTCGGGAAAGAGGATAAACTGAAGCTGGCGGAGTACTATCAGTCAGTGCGTGAAATGGAACAGCGACTTGTGACCGCCGAAGCCTGGATTCACAAACCGAAGCCCCACGTCGATGTTCAGCAACCTCAGGACATCAAGGAACGAAACGACTTAATCGGGCAGATGCAGTTGCTGTTCGAATTGATCCCGCTGGCACTCCAAACAGATTCAACGCGATTGATCACCGTCATGATTCAGGGCCGCAACGATGTGCCGCCGATTCCCGGCGTGACGATCGACCATCACAATCTTTCACATCACGGTCAGGATGCAGAAAAGATTCGGCAGCTACGCTTGATTGAAGAAGCGCAGTTTAAGTCACTTGAAAAGCTGATTGCTGACATGAAACGAAAGACGGAGGGCGATCGCCGCCTGCTCGACAATACCGCGATGGTTTTCGGAAGCAACCTGGGCAACGCGAATGCGCACGACACAAAGAACCTTCCTGTGTTGCTTGCCGGAGGTCGCTTCCGGCATGGCCAGCATCTGATGCTCGACCGCGAAAACAACACACCGTTGTGCAATCTGTTTGTTCAGATCGCGCAGCAGATGGGACAGCCCCTCGACAACTTTGGCAGCAGCACCGGCACCAGCGTCAATGGTTTAGCGACGCTTTGAAACTGTGATCCTGCAAGTGCAACTCGGTCATCACGCCTCCTGTGATTATGGATCTAAGCGAGGTGCCATTACCTCCAGCGTCTGATTACTCATCCTGCTGCATGACAACGGCACCGCCAGACATTACACTCACTGAACTCCCGTCATGGTCTTCGATGCGATGGCTCGGGAGACTGATCATCCTGAAGGCTGTGCGTATGTCTGTCCCTTCTGTTCCTCATCAGTTACCGGCTCCCGCAGCGG
The DNA here is from genome assembly GCA_043737515.1 of Candidatus Kuenenia sp. GTDB lineage: Bacteria > Planctomycetota > Planctomycetia > Planctomycetales > Planctomycetaceae > SXXK01. The sequence goes on from JAYTAK010001260.1 coordinate 4,189, forward strand.
ACGATTCATCGCCGCCCGAAGTCAACACGTCATCGACGGTCGAGTCGCTGATGAACGGTCTGCTGTACGGCATTTCGCTGCCCGAGCGCTTAGTGCGCAGCGCGGTCGGTGTCACGGCGGGAACGGCAAAAGAAATTGCGGAGTTCGTGGTCCCGCAGGCGTTTCAGGATTCGAAAAGTTATGAAGTGATGATTCGTAACTCGTTGGGATTTCTCCTGAACAGCGTCGCGACAGTTTCAGAATCAACTCCCGCTGTCATCCCGCCGACTGGCGCACCAGCACCGACGACGAGTGTCAGCGGTGACCTCGCCACCACAAATCCGATGCGATTCATTGCGCGGAAGGCGGCAGGAAATTTCATCGACATCGCGGGTCTGGCCACGCTGCATGTGTCGCCGCTCCTGATTCTGGCGATCGTCAGCGACGCTGCGTACGGAACCAGGACGTACCTGAATGAGCTGGCTCAGGAACTGCAGGCGCAGGGTCTGATCAACGACAGTTCCAGCATTCACAAAGTGGAAGATCTGTTGAACGCCGTCAAACAGGCCAGCGGTTCCGCCGCGAGTACGTTTGAACAGCCGCCGCTGTCACTGGACGAACTTTACACGAGTGTTGTACAGACGCGGCAGGCTGTCAACGACATTGATCCGCGGCACCTGATCCCGGAATCAGAGATCCGTCGCTACTGGGACGAAATGCGATCGATCGCCAGCCGGGAGCAAATCAGCCTGCTGGGTGTCTCGGCTGCGATCGCGATGCAGACGGTTGAGAACGTCAAGAGTCTGTCACAGGGAACGCTCACCGGGTTGTTTGTGGCCGGAAAGATTATCAACCGTAACATCTTTGGCCACTACTGGGATTCACTCGCCAGCATCAACGAACAAGGGCTCTGGAATTCTGTGCGCAAGACCTACGCTCCGTACGTCGATCTGGCCTGGGGCAACTTCACATCTTCCAGAAAGACCTGGACGGAAACTGTGCTCGATCCAGGACACTTCGCGCGACTGTGGCGCAAGATCGTCAGTTTGTTTCGCGGCAAGCCTGAGAGTTGATCAAGGTTATCTGATTCGCAGCGTCCCGGCGAACCCGTTCGACAGCATTGAAGCCTGCGCCAGTCTCATACACTCCGCGCGGTCGGAAATCAGTCCGGTGAGCGGAGCGGCGTGAGCCCTCCGGTACCTTGTTTTTGTGCCGGCAAGCTGACGCATGCCGCTCGCCAATTGTCTCTTTCATGACCGCGCGGAGTATAACGCCGGATATACCTCAATGTGGAATCGACCGGACAGTTGCCGTGGTTTGAATCGAGGCAAATCGCCCCAAACGCGGGTAAACGGGATGAACGGCTTGTCAGCGACATGGGGCGGCGATATGATCCGCGTTTCGATTTTTCCGGCTCATTGTGCGCGCAGAGTCTTCTGCCTCAGTGCTCGCGCGCTGGCGATTTACGCAAGTCCTTGTTTGACATGGGATTGCGTCGATTCATCGCATGGCGATTGCCGGAATCCCGAGTAGTTTTATCGCCCTCTTTCCCTAAAAGTATTCGTTCGACGTGTTTGAAACCATTTCACAAAGTCTGGGTAAAGCCTTTTCGGCTTTCCGGGGAACCGGAAAGATCACCGAAGGCAACATCCGCGACGGGATGCAGCAGGTCCGCAAGGCTCTGCTGGAGGCCGACGTTGCGTACGATGTCGTCA
>JAYTAK010001261.1:0-2560 GCA_043737515.1 Candidatus Kuenenia sp.
TTTGCCATCAATCGCCATGTGAGTCTTTTCGGTGCTGCTGACCCCTGACTTTTCTTTCGCAGCCTCAGACAGCGAGTTCAGCCAGGAAACAAAACTCGATTGAAATGCCTCGACCTTCACGGCTGATAAAACTCTCCGAATGACGTCTCGCGATGGAATCCCATTGGGCAGATCCAGTCCCTGCTGCAGCAGATGTTTTTTTGCGACCGCCCACTTGGCAATTCCCGTTGGACCTTTGGCTCCCGCAAGAACGCCCATCAAGGCAATGGTGAGGACACTCGGCAGCGGATGCAATCGGTTGATCGTGGATCGAGGATCTTCTAACTCATCAAAGTGACAAACAATTTCCCGAAGCCCAATACTAACATCTGACGGTGGCAAGAGTTTCTCTCCGTAACATGCGATGACAATTCGTATGCTGCGGAGGTATACTCAAAATGCGCCTGTGGCGCAACTACCCATTTTACCAAATTGACCTAATGTGCGCGCTGGCCTTGACCCATCCATCTGGCAACCGACGGATGGCACCATTGGCTGCCAACCACCAATCAATCGTTATTCAAAACCTGCCAGCGACAACAACCCACATTCCGCAAACTCTACACAATCCTATCCATCTGGCAACGGATGGATGGCACCATTGGTTCCTCCCTAGAAAACAAATAACATAATTTCCGCGACTTCATGATCGTCCTCTCCTCTGACAAAAGAAGCGCCCAGCAACTGTCGCCAATTCTACCAACCGCCGGAACGGCGGGACTTGTCAACGTAGCCGTCCATTTCCGCGCAGAACACCGCTTCAGCGGCATATTCAGGCAGTTTTCTGGAGGGGGACGAGTTTGGAAAGGCGGGAATCAGTCGGAGGGTCAAGCCCGCATTCTTCGACAAGGCGATCGAACAGGCTTTCGCCGCGATGCCACCATGACTGGACTTCCGTCAGTACACTGGCGAGTGTGAATTCTGCAAGGTGCAGTTTCAAAGATTCCAGCACGCTCATCAGAATTGTTCGCCGCTGAGCACCTCGAAGAGTTTTACTCGTGCGACCGGTTCGGCGGTCCTGAGCCGCACCTCGAAGACTGCGTTCTGCTTCATTGTTTGTCGCATCAACTTCCGGATGAAGCACAAACGTGAATAACTCTTCGTCGCACGACAGTCGCGCGACCTCGTGAGCAAGATTATGGAATTCGCGATCCGTTTCATCGCCTGACTTTGGCTCAACACTGTCGTCGCCGCAGCGAGCGAAGCATAGTTCGCACACGTCATCGAATAATGCCGCGACACGTGCAGCGCGGCCCGTTTCTTTCAGACGCTGATCGGCGGCTGATCGCTTTGCCTTTGTGAAGACTGCCAGCAGACCCTCCAGAAAGTTCTTGTACTCCGCGTTGTCCGGCTGCAACAGAGTAAAGCGAATGGCTTTGCGAATCAGATGTGCCCAGCATTTCTGAGCCTTCGTGAATCCCTGATATACGGCCGCATCGTCGCTCACAAGGATGCCGGCAAAGCTGTCTTTCGGAAGAAGCTGGGCCAGCGTTTCGCCATCTTTTCGACAGCCAAACACCAGCACTCGAGCCTTCTCTGACAGAAATGCCCAAACGGAATTCAGGCTCCAGCTGGTTTCGTCGGCATGCACCACAGCGCTGACCGCGAGCAACTGACACAGCGATTCAAATTCATGCTCCCACTGCCGCGACAACTGGTTCAGCAAGGCATCGGCCTGCGACTTCGACAGTTCCAGTTCCCAGAAGAATCTCAGCAGCGTGCAGACTTTGTCCATCGACAGCCCGACCATCGAGACCATGAAGGCGACCGTGACGTGAATCTCAAATCCAAATTCCGACAGCGGCAGCACGCCGTCGATCTGTCCTTCTTCACCATTCGGGCCACGCCAGATTTCATAAACAATGAGCGTCGCTTTACCGTTGCGAATTCGCCACACCGGTCGTTCGATGCCGGGATGGCACTGAGGCAGATCGAAGCCGTCCGGAAGAACCAGTTCGTGATGATCGGCCTTGTCGATCTTGTCCTGATTCGGAACTCGCCCGCGCCTCTCCGAAGCCTGCTGATCTTTGCCGGAACCATGCGTCTTTGGCTTGCCGGATTTCTTCTCGTCCGCGTCGCGCCGCCGCTTCTCATCCGCCTTGACCGAGTAGGACTGTCCAAGTCGCTGAGTGGGATTCTTCTTTTCCAGTTCTTCAATCCGCGTCTTCAGCCGCACGATCTCGCCGCGCAGCTCTGTGACCAGCGTGGCAAGCTCAGCATAACTTGGTTGTGGGGCCGTTCCGTCCATGACCGGCGGTGTACCAAACCGCTCATTTTTACAAAACCCCAGTTTTACGGGAGAAATGGACGGCTACCTTGTCAACACAGTGTTGTGTCCCCGTTGGTTTTTCCCCATGCAGCACAATCCACGAGCCGGACTTGCACTCCCAATCCCGCCCGATGTTTCTCAGAATCGTGTTGACAAATAATTCGAGTACTTCCTGAACAGTACTCAATTCAGTAAGACTTCCTCTGTTCATCTTTAGGTTCGGAAAATGGCTCCTTCAAGCAGAATTCTGCC
>JAYTAK010001262.1:0-5877 GCA_043737515.1 Candidatus Kuenenia sp.
CGTCCTCGCAGCGCAAAACGCGAGTACCAAACAACTTGTGCAACTCGCCGTCTGAAAACTTCTGCGTCCTGCGCAAATTTAAACTGTTAGTAGTACGGATCACACGGATGAGTCGCCGTGTGTCTATCTGGGCAATCCGTACTACTAACAGTTGAATTCTTGTCGTGCCGCGTAGTTTATCAGGCGTCTGATTGCTGAAGTCAGGTCTGGCAGAAAAATGAGGGGCAGAAAAATACAGAACACGAATTGAGGCCTTTCTGCGATTCATTTTTCTGCCATGAATTTTTCTGCCACATGTCTTCCTGCGTGAATGACAACACAGTGCTTGTGTCCCGATTTCGACGATGGGTTGCGGGCGAAGCCCGCGCTGGGAAGTTCAGGCGCAACAGGAGATATTCCCCAGGATTTTCCACTCGCCGACGAACGACAAAAATTACCCAAATTCACGAGAAAATCCTATGCGCTCTCTGCTCGGCCTTCATGCACTTCTGTTGCTCCTGGCATCGACGGCATTCACGATCGTGACCGTGATGTTTGGCGATGGCTCGCTTCAATGGTGTTACTTTCGCTTCTTATCCCGGACCGGCGAAGGAGGCCAGTACTACGTTTCAGATTTCACCCTGCCGGTGGTTGCCACGTACCTCGCTGCGTTCATCGTTGGGCTGGCCGGGTTTACGCTGGCTTTGCGAAATGGTCGCTACTTTACGGGTGTCACGGGCATTGCTCTGTCGGCGATTGGTTTGATTTCGTTCACGATCGAAGGCTCACACTGGTTTTTTGACCACCACCGGTCGTGGCTGGCATTTTCGCCTGCGTTGATGTTTGTGCTGGTCGTGATTGCCTGTCTTCCGCAGCGTTCTGCGATTGCGGAATGATCCCAGCCGCATGTCGGCGGTGGGTCAGGGAAGACTTGATACTTTTGGGCGGGGCTGACAAGCTGGAAGCTTATCCCACGTAAACGCACTGGCCAGCATCGTCGGGGGGCTGACAAGCTGGAAGCTTATCCCACGTCAACGCGCACTATTTTGAAATTCTCGTGAAATCCCTGGAGCGCGCGATGGGTTCCGGACGCATTGAGTTTCAAGGCAACCTGTGCGCCGCATGTGTGCCGGGGCCGAGGGGTTGATTTACCGGGAGAATCCACATGTTGACCACATTTTCGTTCAAACGCTGGTTGTCTTTGTTTTTCAGTCGGCGAGCGATGGGGTCGCGAAGACGGCGGGTTCATTCGCAGCAGATCTCGCCCGTGGTTGCATGGCTTGAACCGCGTGTACTGCTGACCACGATCGACCTGGCGACGCTGTCGGCGGCTCAGGGAACCACAATTTTCGGGGCAAGGGCCGGTGACAACGCGGGCCGGTCGGTCAGCAATGCCGGGGACGTGAACGGCGATGGTTTCGAGGACGTGATCATCGGGGCCGACAACGCGGGTATTTTTCACATCACGAAGACTTTTGTCGGTGAGAGTTACCTCATCTTCGGCAGCGCGAATCCGGCGGCCACAATCAATCTGGGCTCGCTGGGATCTGCCGGAGTTCGGTTCGTTGGGTCAAACACTGCCGACAACAGCGGGCACTCGGTCAGCGGCGCGGGAGACGTGAACGGGGACGGATTCGATGATCTGATCATCGGAGCACACAACGCAGACGGCAGTGCGAATAACAAGCCGGATACCGGAGACAGTTATCTGATTTTTGGCAGCGCGACGCTGCCTTCAACAATCAATCTGGGCAGCCCGACGCTGAACGGGGTCACGTTTTTTGGCTCGGATGCAGGGGACATCACCGGGGTCGCAGTGAGTGATGCCGGAGACGTGAACGGCGACGGTTTCGACGATCTGATCATCGGAGCCCCGAGAGGCGATGCGGAGGGCAACAATAAACCGCTGGCCGGTGACAGCTACCTGATCTTCGGTGCCGCGACCCTTCCGGCCACCATCGAAGTGGGACTGATCAATCTGACTCCGGGTCAGGGTGTAATGATCTTTGGTGCCGACGGCGGCGATCGCAGCGGAACTTCAGTCAGCAGTGCCGGAGACGTCAACGGAGACGGTCTTGACGATCTGCTCGTCGGGGCCAGCAGTGCAGCCGGCGGCAACAATGCGGAAATCAATGCCGGCGAGACCTTCCTGATCTTTGGCAGCCAGTCATTTCCAGCCAAAATTGACCTGAGCACCAATCTGGGAAAAACCGCCGTCAGAATTATCGGTGCTGATCCGAGTGACTTCAGCGGCACATCGGTCAGCGGTGCTGGCGACGTCGATGGCGACGGTTTCGACGATCTGATCATTGGGGCTCGCGCTGCCGATGCGGCAGGAAATGCAAAGTCGAGTGCCGGAGAGAGTTATCTGATCAAGGGCCGGGCGGCGTTTGGTCAGACACCGCAGGGAATCGATCTTGGAACAGCCTCCAGCAGAATTCCGATTTTCGGTGCCGACGCGAATGATGACAGCGGCATTTCGGTCAGCAGCGCGGGGGATTTCAACGCGGATGGTTTCGACGATCTGATCATCGGGGCTCGACGCGGCGATGCGGTTGCTAACGTCAAAGTCGATGCCGGGGAGAGTTACCTGATCTTCGGCAGTGCATCGATCTTTTCCGGGGCCGCGATTGACCTTGCAAATCTCGGTGCGGCGGGGATCATCATTGCCGGTGCGACCGGGGATGACCGCAGCGGAGAATCGGTCAGCGGTGCGGGCGATGTCAATGGCGACGGTTTCGACGACCTGATCATCGGTGCCTACCGAGCCGACGCATTGAACGATCTCAAAGCGGAAGCCGGGGAAGGCTACATCATTTTCGGCAACAACAGCTTCACCGCGTCGGTCACGCAACTTGGAACGTCTGCCGGGGAGACGCTGCCCGGAACGGCCAATGCGGACATCATGAACGGCGGGCGGGGCGACGATGTTCTGCAGGCGCTGGGCGGAGCGGACGTGCTCAATGGTGCGCAGGGAAATGATGTGTTCGCCGTCAATAGTCTGGACTTCAAACGAATCGTGGGCGGTACCGGCACGGACGCGCTTCGTCTGGAAGGCAGCGGCCATACACTGAATCTGACGGCCCTGAGAGACAACCGAATCTCCGGCCTCGAAGCGATCAACATCAGCGGCAGTGGAAACAACGTCCTGATTCTGAATCAGCGGGATGTCCTGAATCTGTCGGACAGTTCGAACACTTTGGTGGTGCGAGGCAACGCCGGGGATCGTGTTGAGCTTGAACTGGGCTGGACTCAGGGTGCCAATCAAACCAGTGGTACAACGACATTTCTGGTCTTCACGCAGGGAAAGGCCACACTGAAGATCGACGCGACGGTCAGCGTGAAGGTCACGATGATTGATTTGGCCCGACTGACGACCGCTCAGGGCAGCACGCTGTTTGGTGCGGACAAGTCAGACTTCAGCGGGCGCTCCGTGAGCAGCGCGGGCGACTTCAATGGCGATGGCTTCGACGATATTCTGATTGGAGCCCCGTCAGCGGATGCTGCCAATAACTCCAAACCCGGGGCAGGCGATTGTTACGTCATCTTCGGCAGCGCGTCGCCGGCAGGAACGGTTGATCTCGCCAATCTCGGATCTGCCGGCGTGACGATCTTCGGTGCGACGGCTGGAGTGGGCAATGGTTCCGCCGCCGGCACTTCTGTCAGCGGCGCTGGCGATGTGAATGGCGACGGATTCGGCGATCTGATTTTGGGGGCTCCAGGCACTGACGTCGCAGGTGTTGTTGATGTCGGGGCCAGCTTCATTATCTTCGGAGGCGCATCGCTGCCTTCGCCGCTTGATCTCGCTGCACTCACGCCGGATCGCGGGATCACGATTTCGGGTATCGATTCACTGGACAACTGCGGCAGCTCAGTCAGCGGCGCAGGGGACCTGAACGGTGACGGTTTCGCCGACGTGATCATCGGGGCTCGTGGCGGAGATGCCGCCGCGAACGCCAAATCAGGGGCGGGTGAAAGTTATGTGATCTTCGGTGCGGCCTTCCTGCCAGCCACGATTAATCTGAGTTCGTTGGCTCTACCCGTTGGCATGACAGTCTTTGGCGCAGCTATAGGCGACTCCAGCGGCAGTGTGGGATCGGCTGGAGATGTCAACGGCGACGGACTGGATGATCTGATCATCGGGGCCAGTTCCGCCGACCCGTCCGGAAGACAAGTTGCCGGTGAGAGCGATGTCATCTTTGGAAACACAACTCCGCCAGCATCTATCGATCTTGCCAGTCTGGGAACGAATGGATTCAGAATTCAAGGTGCAGAATTCACCGATGGCAGCGGCGTGTCCGTCAGCGGTGCGGGCGATGTCAATGGAGATGGCTTCGACGATTTGATCGTCGGTGCGAAGGATGCAGATGCTGCCGGGAACCAAAAATCCGGAGCCGGAGAGAGCTACGTGATCTTCGGACGGGCGGCGGTGGCAGATGTGGATCTTGCCAATCTCGGACCGGCTGGAATCACGATTTTCGGTGCGGAAAAAGACGACAACAGCGGTTCATTTGTGAGAGGGGCTGGTGATTTCAATGGCGATGGTTTCGACGATTTTTTCATTGGGGTTCAAGCCGCTGACACCGCAGGCAACAACAAACCAGGGGCGGGCGAAAGTGTGCTGATCTTTGGTGCGTCGGCGCTGCCGACCACGATCGATCTGGCCAATCCAGGGCCAGCAGGAATCACCAACTTTGGCGCAGATCAGAATGACCAAAGTCAACAATTTGGTTCCTCAGTCGCCAGTGCAGGAGACGTGAACGGTGATGGTTTCGACGATCTGGTAATCGGGGCTCCTTTTGGAGCTGCGTTAAACAACCAGAAGGCCGGTGCAGGTGAGAGTTACATTATTTTCGGCGGCAACGGGTTCACTTCGTCCGTCACTCTGCCGGGGACTGACGCCTCAGAAACGCTCACCGGGACGGCTGCAGCCGACGTGATCGTGGGCGGACGGGGAAATGATACGCTGAATGGCAGCGGCGGGGCGGACGTTCTGATTGGCGCGCAGGGGAATGACGCCTTCTCCGTCACGAGCGTGAATTTCAAACGCATAGCCGGCGGCAATGGAAACGATACCCTGCGACTGTCCGGAAGTGGCGTCATACTGGATCTGACAACGCTGCCCGATAATCGGCTCACCGGCATTGAGGCCATCACGATCACCGGCAGCGGCAACAACACGCTGACGTTTAACAAGCAGGAGGTGCTGAGCCTGTCCGACAACTCTAACACGCTGACCGTGCGTCGCAATCTCGGGGATATCGTCAATAAGGGTGCGGGTTGGATCCAGCAGCCGAATGAGACAATCGGTGGCGTGATCTTCGAAGTGTTCACTCAGGGACCTGCGATTCTCAAGTTGCAGGCCGTGAGCAACGCGCCTGTGATTGGTGCCTTTGACGCGCCGGTGACGTACATTGCGAATGGGCCGGCGGTTCTTATCGATGCGGATGCGACCGTGACTGATTCCGATTCAGCCAACTTCAACGGAGGCGAATTGACCTTCAGCATCACTGCGAATGGTCAGGCCACGGATCTTTTTGCGGTCCAGAATCAGGGCGTAGGAGTTGGCCAGATCGGCGTGAACGTTGCCAACATTACTTTCGGCGGAGTCCTCATCGGTACCAAATCGGGCGGATCAGGATCGGCACCGCTGGTCATCAAGCTGAATAACAACGCGACCGCGTCCGCCGTGCAGGCTCTGCTTCGCAACGTGCAGTGGAAAAATACCACAAACACGCCATCGACGCTCCCGCGGACAGTCAGCGTTTCGCTCAGCGACGGTGACGGCGGGTTGAGTTCGCCGCTGACCAAACTGATTAACGTATCGCTGTAAACCGTTGCTAGTGCCCTGTCAACGCTTGATTTTTGGGTAGGCCGGACCAAGCGCAGCGCCGTTCC
>JAYTAK010001263.1:0-5875 GCA_043737515.1 Candidatus Kuenenia sp.
TTGCGCGACAAGGACGGTCGTCCGGACTTTGGCCTGAGCTTTTATCTGCTTGCCAAAGATGGTCGCCATGCGGGCGTCACGATGTGGGGCCCCGAAAAGTTTTCCGTTACCGACGAAAACGGCACCCGCCACGAAGACTGCAAAGCCCTGTACACCCGCCCGCAGAAATAGCGACTGTCTGCCATGACGATCATTACCGCTCGCCGATTTGATACGTTGCAACCGATCCGAATGACGCTTCGTGACGGACGAATTGTGTCCGTCGTGCCGTTGGATATTCCACAGGGAGAATGCTGCGAACTGCCAATCGTCGGACCGGGACTGTGTGATATCCAGGTCAACGGATTCAAAGGCATCTGGTTCAGCAGCGAAACGCTGACCGCTGACCAAGTAGAAACAGTGATCCACTGGTATCTCGAACGCGGAATCACTCAATGCTTGCCGACGCTCATCACAAATTCCGCAGCCGCGCTTGAACACGGTCTGGCCACGATTCGAACCGCCCGAGACCGATCACCCCTTCTGCGTCAGGTCATTGCCGGATGCCACGTCGAAGGCCCGTGGATTTCTCCGGAAGACGGGCCTCGCGGCGCGCATCCGCTGGAACACGTTCGTCCTGCTGACTTTTCGGAATTCAGCCGATGGCAGCAGGTCTCCGGAAATCTGGTGCGTCTCGTGACACTTGCTCCAGAAGTGCCACACGTGATCGATGTCGTTAAGCGAATTGTGAAATCCGGAGTCCATGTTTCGATCGGCCATACATCTGCAACTCCCCATGAAATTTCGGCAGCCATCGATGCCGGCGCCACGCTCGGAACGCATCTGGGCAACGGCTGCTCGGGACTGATTCCGCGTCATCAAAACGTCTTCTGGCCCCAACTTGCCGACGACCGATTGACGTGCAGCGTGATCGCCGACGGCTGGCATGTCCCCGAGGCCATGTTGAACTGCATCGTCCGCTGTAAGTCGCTTAACCGACTGATCCTGACGTCAGACGTCTCTGGCTTTGGCGGCTGTCCGGTTGGACGATATCAAACCGGAGCTGTGGAAGTCGATGTTCTGGACGATGGTCGAATTGTCGTCGCCGGACAAACGCAGTTTCTGGCAGGCTCCGGTGCCACCACCGGCGACTGCGTGGCCCGCTTCATGTCCGCGTGCAAAATTCCATTACACGCCGCATGGAACCTCGCCTCAACCAAACCTGCCGCGCTGCTCGATTCTCGCCGCGATTTTCTGCAGGAAGGACAATCCGCTCGCCTGACAGTCTTTCGAATACTTGGAATCCATTCCGACGAGGCATCGCCTCCTACGCAGCGACCCGTATTCCAACCTGTCGCCACAATTGTCGATGGGCGGATCGTCTTCAACGCATCGTAGCTGATTCAGACTCCAGCAAGGCATCGCGCCTTCGCCCTTCGCCTCAGACCGATGGATTACAACCTGCGATTCCTGTAGCTCGTGTCTGTTCTCAAATGTGTTTGAGCATACGAAAGAAACTGATCGAAGCCGACGTCAACGCCGACACGCGCGAAGACTGCGGTCGAACGGGCATGGATTACTGGAACATCATGGAGCTTGCCAGCGTGCGACCAGATCATCAGCTCCCGGGCTGGCGCCAGCATGCGTATCTTCGGATATCAGTGAAGAAACTCGCTCGGCAAAGTGACCGTCTCTAGCCCCCGACCTCATTTCATGATTGACTGAGCTTCCATGCGTGGTGCCGCTTACTTTGTTGCAAAATTCGACCGATCCAGATCCACGGTCATAGGAACCTTTTGATCGACGAATTGCTTGAAGAAAGCATCCATTCCGTGCTTCAGTTCGTAATCGCGTTCTTCGGTGTAGAGCGGCACGACCGTGAAGAAGTGAACCGGACTACCGTCGGGTTTCTGAAAGGGCGAATCGAGATTGGCGAAGTCCGGAATCATGAACAGGCAGGTTTGCTTCGTATTGGGACCCAGTGGCACGGTCGGATTGTCGCTGGAGACGATCGCAGCCGGAAATCCCAGCCAAGTTTCCTCCAGGTGAGGATAATACGCCATCTTGCGAAGCCACTGCACCGGCCACAGCCATCGCGGATCGCCGTTGGCCTTTCCAGGGTGAACCCAGTCTGCTGGCAGATGCATGATCAGTTCGGCGTATCGCCACACTTCCTGGCCTGCCGGAACCGTCATTGGCAGGTCACTCATCCCGTTTGTGAACAGCACCAGATACGGATGCATTTCATTGGGGGAAATGATGTGGACGGCGACTGAAATGCCGTCCATCAGAGGCAGCAATTCCTGCATCGAATTTGGGTCCACAGGCCCGAATCGCTGCTCCATGTAGTCAATGATCGGCGGAGCTGATTGAACTTCCGGAGTCCGGCCGCCCCTGAACTCCTCAGGCTCCCACAGCGGAATGTCCACGCCTTCCACCGGCCGATGACAACCATGAGCCTTCAGCAGTTCCACAATTTCCTTGTGACCTCTCTGCTCAGCCTGCGTGAATGCATTGATCAATGCGCCTGAAGGAATTCGGTAAGTGGCATGAGGGTCGATCTCGGTGGTGAGCAAAAATGCGACGACATCCAAGTGACCTTCCCTTGCGGCGTTTAGTAATGGGTTTCGCAAGGAATGAGTCGTGTCGAGCACCGAACCGGCTTCGAACAAGTGGCGTACGATGTCCAGCTTACCCTTTTCGGCACCGTAAGTGATCGCGGGACAGTCAAAATCTCCACCTCTGCGATTCACATCGGCCCCACTCTCCACAAGAAACTGTACAATTTCGAGAGTTCCTTGTATGGCAGCGTAGTGGAGCAGACTTCCCATGTATTCGTCTGACACCAGGTCGCTCGGCTCAAATCCCTGACGGAACACGGCGAGATCTCCAGCCTCGATCGCTTCAACCAATTCAAATTTGCGGCTCATAGTGTTTCACCCACCCAACTTCCCTTCTTGCGCTTGTTTCCCGAGAAATCTTAGTTTTTCGATCATCTCCCCTCTGGTTCGCTTCGTCTTCAAGAACTCCTCTAATTGAGACACCACGAACTCAATCGCATCATTGGTATGCACACCTTTAGTGGGTGCAACAATGAAGATGTCCAAGCTCATGAACGGATCAATGCCTTTGCCATTGTCCCAAAGAAGCTTCTGCAAGGCCAGAATGCGATCCCGATGAAGCTCTCGCCCCAGCTTAGCCAAAATATGATGAAGATGCCCGCCAGACTTGAGCAAATCTTTTGGAGCCGCCTTGACAAGTTTATCAACATCCGCCGCACCTAACTGGCTTCTGAATTGGTTTTTCACCATATCCAGCAGCTTGTCATATAGTTTCCTGTCAGCGACGCTCAATACTTCTCTTCCCTTTTTGCTGTCCCGAACCTTCGTTTGCAGTTCCAAAAACTTACCGCAATCCCAGTTCGCATTGTGAACGAGCAGGGCCAGATCCGTGATCTCGTAAACATGCTCACCGGCAATTTCCAGATTGTAAACCGGAGCGGCATCCGCGAGAAACTCAACCGACGCAACCGCGATCGCTCCGTTTCGCGACTTAAACTCAGTGCACCTGTTTACTTGGATTCAATTTCGGACACCTTCGACGATCTGCAAAAGAGTGATTGTATGACGGGAATTGCTTCCAAATACGTCGGTGAAATGAGCACTTGATCCGAGGTATTTATTGCAAGAAGGCTCTCACCGTTGCGCATTAAGCTACACTCTTCGTCCGGGTACGCATTTGCAATCGCCGCCATGCACCGGTAAAGCCGCTCAATGACTTCTAGAATGTCGCTGTCTTCGTCAAGAGTGCCGGTGATCTCCCAGTCGACGTCAACACCGTACATGCCATAGTCGTCTTTCATGATCGTACGACTGCGTTCGGTTAGCTCAATGATGCGTACGTCATCAAGTCCAGTCATTTGAGGCAAGCCGTTGGAGCCAACAGAAACGCCGTCGATTGAACCAAGCAGGCGTACTTTGTCTATAACTGGCCCAGCGCAATGCATGAATATAGAATAGTCGGTGGACATAGTCGTTCCTTTAATGCAACTTTGACAATGGTGTCATCTTTCAAGATCATAAAAACCTCCTTGAGCCCCAAAGATCAAAGGGGTCACAAAGATCAAAGGGGTCAGGCTTCTTTGGAGGAGATTAAAAGTTGTCAGCGACGGTCTTGAATACCGTCAATGGCAGATTCGAAAAAGATTTTCGAATTCAAATGTTGTGCAGTGTATCGACAGGTGTGTTTGGTTTTCTTCAGGCATGGGTTTCAGTGTTCGATGGGGTGTTGAATCGGAGCTGTCGATTGAGTACTCAGGCGTTGGCGCTGGCGAAACGGAGTGTGGCCCCGTTTGCATTCATAACAGTGGGTACGCAACCACACGAGGGATAGCCAGTTGTTTCGATGCGTCGATGACGCTCTGTCGGCGTTCTGGTGTGTAATCGGGAGGGGGTGGCACTGATAGGATCAATGTCTTGTTGGTTATTGTCGCTTGGACATTTATGTCCGAGTCCTCGCCAAAAGGTATGACTGATAAAAAAACTCATGATTAACCGCGATCTGGCCATGAGCAACGGGTGTTGGGTACGCGACGGACATGAATGTCCATCGTACATTCAGTTGATACGTGGCTCCGCAGACGAGACTTGGCTTTTATTCTCATGGCACAGTTGATGATTCAGGGGCTTTGCGATCGTAACGATCGATACGTGGAGAAACCGAAGACTTCCGATGGTCGGCGGGCCAGAGAAGTGAAGCCGATGGCGACTCCACGTAGGAAATCACAAAGAACGTGCGTTCATTTTCCAGGGAATCGAGTGACCTCACCGTGTAGGCGGGATACCACCGCGCGATTCGCCTGCCAACGTCGCGTTGGACAAGCCGCAGAGGTGAGTCTGAGGTAAGCTGATTGTCTGAGAAATCGATCAGTGAACATCGGGCGTGCAGCGCCGGATGCGAATGCAGGACGGGCATCGAAACAGTTCGGTCCTCGAAGACAATCGGCCCGTCTGCAGGAAGGTCTTGCAGTTGTGTGACGAGTTCGTCGCGGGTTTGGTCGATCTCATGCCATTGTTGACTACAGAATGCCACGCCGCGCAGAAACATGACGCCGCCCCCAACGACCATCAGGATCTGAAAACGAGGACCACAGCGGGACAACAGGATTGCGAAGATTGCCCCGAATCCCAGGACTCCCGGCACCGCGTAACGCACAACCAGCGCGGGCTGCACGGTCCATGAGAGCAACACAATCACCAGCGGCATCAACGCCAGCAGAAGACACGGGGCCAGTTGCCGGGCTTGTCCACCGATGGTTGGAACCCCGGCAGACGGAACAGAAGGTCTTGTCAACGCCAAGCCCGCGTTTTGTTTTCTGGATTTCTCCATTGCCAATGAAATGACAAAAGCCACGCCGCAGACAATCATTGGAACCAATGGAAACATGGCCGAGAGAAAACCAATCGAATCATTTACTGTCGCTGGCGAAACCCATGTGGCTCGTGTGAGAGCCGCGCGCTGTCCGATCAGAAACGGCAGACAGCCAACAAGACTCAACGCACCGGCGAATGCGACCAGTACGATAATCCAACGCCGACCTCTTGTGATGTTTGGTACAAGCATCGCTCCAACGCAAATCAGACCGAGCGTCAAAATCCCGAAATAGTGCGTGGTTGTGATGACTCCGGCCAGCACAATCGCCGAGATGTTGTTCAATCGCTGCCGCCACGGTTTTTGAATCGCATGACAATCCAGCACGACGCACAGCCAGGCGCAGGCGGCGCACCACAGGGGATAAAATCGAATCTCAGTTGATTGATGAATCAAATGCACGCTGGACGCCATCATCAGCACGGCAGCCACACACACAAGGAATGGAAAACGACGCTGCAGAAGA
>JAYTAK010001264.1:0-2551 GCA_043737515.1 Candidatus Kuenenia sp.
AAACCTCGATGCAGCGGACGCTGTCGAATCGATGTTCGCCATATCCATCACGTCACTCGTCAAAGGCCGGAAACGCAGTACGGAACTGGACGGCATTGATGATTCGTTGATCTGCAATTGTGGTAACCATGACCGAAGCCTCAGCGATTCCGCCAACATAGTGACAGCCGACGGCAGGCCACCCACCGGCTGCGATGAATGCTCAGATCTCTGCGCATCACCGCTGGTTGCCACATCGACATCATGCGGTGCCTCATCACGCGACTGCACCGGAGGAGCTAACGGCAAATCGGTTCTCGAAATAGCTGGTTCAATACCCGCTGGCTGACTCATCAGAAGACACAGCATCGGCAGCATTCCGCAGGCCGCACCGCTCAGGAATGCCGTCCATCGCCCACGTAAAGATTTTCTGGCCGATGCTGTCTGCGGAGCAACGGCTGCACGCCACCCCGCCTGGTAAAATGTCACAGCAATCGACGCTGACGCTTCAACTGGCCGAAATCGTTTCAGGTACGATTCAAAGTCGGCCTGACTGTTGTCCGCGTCATTTAAGTTTGGTTCATTCATAATTGTGCTCCTTGAGTCCTGCGCCGGGCGACGATACGCCGAGCTGATCGCGCAATTGTGAAAGCGCGGCATGGTATTGACGGTGGACTGCTGAGGAAGATGTCTCAAAAGCCTCCGCAATCTGCCGGAAGGACAATCCCGTCCAGAGATGTGCAATGATGATTTCCCGACTTTCTGCATCCAGCCGCAACAGCCCCTGCTGAATCTCGTCTGCTGCCATGAGATCGTCCTTTGACGAATCTGCTGGCTGGAGCCATGAACCGCGTTCATGAGCAACGACACCTTCTCTCCGACGCCTTCGCTGATCTCTCCGAACTTGACTAATGGCTTCATTCCGAACCACGCGCGCCAGCCACGCAACTGCGTCTTCCGGCGCTGGGTCTTCTGTCGCCAGTCTCGCAAATGCCTCCTGCACACAGTCTTCCGCCGTACTGCACCGCGCTCGCGCCAGCAACTGCAATGCGGCAGCATGCTGATTCCACAAGTCGGCGATTTGGGAAGATGACAACACAGGTTCCGAAATCCCTTGTGAGCGTTGCCCAAAAAACACATCGGTCGAAGTTACATCATCTTGACGCCACCAGTCGATGATTGTCCCAGGCTTTTTCGCTGAATTCCTTCCAACGGCAGAGGCAGGGCGTCGGAGCGACAGCAGGCGACGCGACAACATACCCAAGCCTGAGCGAGATCCCACCGAGCGGCAATAAAATTCGCTCGTTCACTTGCGGGATTGTCGGAGGATTGGAGGATACGTGGCGACACAATGCACGTTGCGGCGTTCAGAAGTCCGGTACGGTTCGGCAAGACTCATTTTGTGAACGGTTGTTGAGGCGTTATGAAACGATTAATTTCTCTGGCTGCGATCTGTGGCTGTTGTGCTGCGGCAGGCGCTTCCGTGGCTGAACAGAAGACAGTCAAATCTGTCGCAGTCACGAGTGTTGAAGTCCCTGCAACGGAAGCTGCGGATATCCCCAAACAACTGCAGGCTAAGGCCATCGAAGACGACAAGGCGACGTTCGGGTATTGGGGCACAGATCCGGACAAATACACGGGTTGGACAACGCATTCCAACCGACTCATCCCGGTCTACACATTTGGTTCCAAGGGTGGCGGCGACGGCGTTGACCTGGATTCGCACACGGGCTCGAAGAGTGCCTACCGTTCCGCAGCCAAAGTGGAGGCGCTGTATGGTTACGTACCGGAAAAAACGGTCAACGCGAATGCAGTCTGGATGGACCAGACCAACGTCGCCGACATGCAGCGTGCGGCTGCAGCGGCGGGCAGGAAGTACATCTTTCTGGTTGTGTTTGACGGCATGGATTGGCAGACGACGCGTGCCGCAGCCGTCTGGAATCAGAAACAAGTGACCTACACAGAAGGCCGCGGAAACGGAACACATTTTCAGGACTATGATGCCAGCGGAACGACGCAATTCGGCTTCTTCGTCACCAGCGCACATAACCAGGGCACTGATGTCGATGTCAACGCACAGACGGTCAAGAATCCAGGCGGCACGATTCGTGGCGGCTACGATGCTGGATCTGCGGGCAGTTCGCCGTGGGACATTCCGCACGATCCGGATTATCTCATCGCCAGGCCAGCGACAGGAAATCCAAAGCATAATTACACGGATTCATCGTCCTCAGCCACCAGTATGACAGCGGCGATCAAGACGTTCAACGGCGGGATGAATGTGGATTCGAACGGAACGCCGGTCGCAACGGTCGCTCACGAACTGCAACTCAAAGGCTGGCGCGTCGGAGCTGTCTCATCCGTGCCGATCAGCCATGCAACGCCTGCCGCATCGTATGCTCACAATGTGTCGCGCGACGATTATCAGGATCTGACGCGCGACATGCTGGGGCTGCCTTCGATTCAGCATCCGCAGACACCATTGCCGGGTCTGGACGTCGTGATCGGCGGCGGATACGGAAACACGGGTGACGCGAAAAAGGGCAATGCCAGCCAGGGCACAAACTTTGTT
>JAYTAK010001265.1:0-2547 GCA_043737515.1 Candidatus Kuenenia sp.
CGGCTGCCGCCAAAGCAAACGTGACGGTTGGCGTCATGCTGGACGTTAATGTGGGTATGAATCGTACGGGAATCTGTCCGGACGATCCTGCGGCGGTGACGCTGTATGTGCAGGCGTCGCAGTTGCCGGGGCTGCGGGCTGCGGGATTTCATATTTACGACGGCCATCAGAGGCAAATGTCGTTGCCGGAGCGCAAAGCCGCTGTGGCGGCTCAATGGCCCGCAATCCTTGAACTGCGAATCAAGTGCGAAGCGGCGGGTGCTGCGGTGCCAGCGCTGGCGTGCGGGGGCACTCCGACCTTTCCGTGCTACTCAGAAATGCAAGACCCCGGAATCGAACTCTGCCCCGGAACCTGCGTCCTGCATGACACGGGATATGGCACAAGTTTCCCGGATCTGCCGTTTGAGCCAGCTGCCGCCGTCGTGACGCGCGTCGTCAGTCGGCCGGCGCGCGACCGAATGACCCTCGACATCGGAAACAAAGCTGTTGCCGCAGATCCGCCGAAAGGTGCCCGCGTGTTTTTTCCGGACTTACCTGATGCCGTGCAGGACAGTCACAATGAAGAACACATGGGGCTGATCACGCCCAGCGCCGATCGCTATGAACCTGGCGATGTCCTGTTCGCCATTCCAATACACATCTGCCCGACGAGTGCTCTGTACAACCGCGTCGCGATCGTCGATAAAGGCCAGGTCGCCGAATACTGGGATGTGACCAGTCGAAACCGCAGGATTTCGATTTAGCTGATTTGAAACACGCTCAACAGCAGCCAGGCAAGTCCGCCGACGGTCAGGACTGCAATCAGCGCGATCAGTAACGAGATGAGTCGCTTTCGGTTTTTGGCCGCTTGCGGAATGCTGATAAGTCTCACGCCCGCTTTTCCGCGAAACGTGATTTTCGACTCATGATACAAGGTACACAACGCTTCCACTTTTCCGTTGACGTAAGTCGGGAGTGTTTTTGATTCCTGATGCAGTTTCCAGTCCTGTCCGTCGTATTCCAGCCAGCACTGCACGGCGTCAACCCCGTCGTCACGCAGCAAAAGCAGGTCGGCACCATGTGCAGAACCGATCGAAGTGCGGGTTTTCACGAGAGGAACCTGGCGCCTTGTGCCTAGAATCTGCAGTCGCCAGCCCGCAGGAGCCGGGCCTTTGAATGCCATCGGACGTGATGGTGGCTGTGTCTCTGAACGCACGGGTTCCGTTCGGATTCGTTCCGGTTCCGGCTGCCGAATGGCAGGGGTTTCCGAGCGACTGAAGCTGTCTGTTGCTTCAGCAATGTGATGACCGCCGTCCTTGAGCCAGCCGGATGCGGACGTGATGGAGGATCGCTGCCCGGACGATTTTTTCCCTGACTGTTCTACCTTTGCCTTTGCCTGCTTTGCCCTGAGCGTCACCAATTCACGAAAATCGAACTGGACCGTCTTGCGCTGTGCGTACGGCCTGACGGCATCGGCCAGTTGATCCGCCGACTGATATCGCTTCGCCGGATCCTTTTCCATCATCTTCGCAATGATGGCCCCGATTTCTGCAGGGATCTCCGGACGAAGCTGACACACGTTTTTCGGTCGCTTTGATCGATGCGCTTCGAGTTTAGCCTTGTTGGATTTTTCCGGGAACGGCACATGCGCGGTCAGTGCGACGTACAGAGTCGCGCCAAGACTGTAGATGTCGGCGCGGGCGTCCACATGGCGACTGTCGATCGATTGTTCCGGAGCGATATAATCAGGCGTCCCAAGGCAGTCGTGACCAAATACCATCGACAGCGAAAACTCTTCTTCCGGCACGTCTTTCATCATCGCCAGGCCGAAGTCCAGAATTCGCGTCAGGCCCTCCTCATTAATCAGAAAGTTCGCGGGCTTGATGTCGCGATGAACAATCCCCTGAGCATGTGCGGCCTTCAGTGCTTCGGCTGCCTGGAGTGCGATGTCGCAGACCATTGGCCACTTGAGGGCTCCATACAGAGCGACAAGTTCATGCAGGCTGATGCCGCGAAAAAGTTCCATCACGAGATAATGCACTGCACCAGTCGTGTCCATGCGATAGGTACGAATGATGTTCGGATGATTGAGTCGCATTCCGGCGATCGCTTCCAGTTTCATTCTGGCAAGCATTCCGGCATCCAGGGCATGTTCCGAGGACAGCACTTTAATCGCGACCTTGCGATCCTCTTTTGGATCTTCGGCGATGAAGACGCAGCCCATACCGCCGAAGCCCAGCACTTCGCGAATGCGGTAGCCATCAATCACCAGGCCTCGATATCGTCCTTCGAGCAGACGTTCGGCCTGGAAAGGCGTCAGCACACGACCTCGAACCAGCAGCTTAGCTGTCTCCCGCGCCGTGGCGGTATCGGGAATCCCGAGCTTGTCGCGTACTTTCTTAATCTGCGATTCCGTCAGCAGCCCGCTCTTTTCGAGCAATTCCAGAAAGTTTTGAGCTGCGACCTGAACCTGCATCTTTGTGGCTCTGCCAAACCAAATCCCATGAATCATGTTCGCCAGAATGAGACCACATGGCCTGTGAATTCGGGCGAGCCCACTGAGCACCG
>JAYTAK010001266.1:0-5851 GCA_043737515.1 Candidatus Kuenenia sp.
CACCCACACCGCAACCTGATTCAACACTATAACCCCACTATCCTCCCCTGCTGAATACCCGCGTCGCCGGTTACACCCCAAACGATCTCTTCTTTCCAACAAACTCTTTGGGGGGGGGAGATTCTCAGTTGCTTTGGGTACTCGATTCGGCAACTGGCACGCCCAGAGCAGTTCAGTCACCTCAATCGGCATCCATTGCAACGCGCCCTGAAAACCTGTTGGCCAGCAATAACACGCTCTACTTTTCCGGAACCACAGCTGCCGATGGGACTGAGCTATGGAAGAGTGACGGAACCAGTGCGGGGACAAGCATCGTGAAAGACATCCAACCTGGCAGTGTGGGTTCCGGCGTTTTACACCTTGCAGCGATTGACGGCACTCTTTTCTTCCAGGCTGATGATGGCATCCACGGTCGCGAGTTGTGGAGATCGAATGGTGCAGAATCAGACACAGTTTTGGTGAAAGACATATTTCCGGGGTCGGTCGGCAGTTTTCCCCGTGCTCTCTTTGACCTGAATGGTCAGCTCATCTTCATAGCGCGTACGGACTTGACCCAGAACGGAGACCGAATGTGGACGTCAAACGGGACAGAAGCCGGGACGACGGAGTACGGTACTCTCCCGAGTGGGCCGGGTTCCTGGAGACAATTGGGCAACAGTGTCATTTTTGCCGGGCAGAACGCGACCGTCGGCCGTGAATTGTTTGTGGACCGGTTCGGCATATCACCTGCGGCACCGGTGATCACAGGACCGCCCGCCGTGACGTCAAGTCTTCGACCGACGGTGACATGGAACGCAGTCGGCTCGATTACAGAATACGACATCTGGATTAAGAATCAGTCGACTCGTGAGGATCGGTTTATTGTCCAGCCGGTCTCAGGAACTGTGTTTACACCGTCGCTCGACCTTGGGATCGGGAATTTCACGGTCTGGGTTCGCACCGCCGGAACTGCCAATGCTCTGCCGTCGCCCTGGAGTGCGCCGCGTAACTTTCGCATCAAGGCTCCTGTGACCCAGAACGCTGTGGCCCCCAGTCCCGTGAATGGATTTCCGATGGTTTCATGGCAGGCATTGCCGGGGGCCACGAAGTACGATGTCTGGATCGACCGTCTGGATGTTGCGACGACTCAGGTCGTACGGAACATGAACGTAACGCCGACCAGTCTGACACTAACAACTCTGCCGCAGGGACTTTACCGCGCCTGGGTTCGCGGGTTTGCCGCGGACGGGGCTGATGGTGCCTGGTCCGCGCCTCGGGATTTTTCGTCTCAGCAGGTTCCCGTCATCACAGCCGTGCTGAATCCCACTTTCGATACCACGCCCACCGTGTCCTGGACGGCTGTCACGGGAGCAACGTCGTACCAACTCTATGTGATCAGCATCAATGGCAACGTCAAAGCTTTGCATCAAAAGAATATTGCTGGCACGACGTTCACCTGGCCAACGCTGCCCGCCGGACCTTATCGGTATTGGGTTCGAGCAACCGGTGCGACGATCTGGAGTAATCCGGTCGATATTGATACGGCCGGCCGCACAGAGGTGCTGACCCCCGTGGGAAGTACGACTGAGGTTAGTCCGGTGATTTCATGGCGTCCCGTTGACGAAGCGATTCGATACGAGCTGTGGGTGAATCATCTCGGTGTGCGGGACAAAATCATCTTTCAGACTAATCTGACCTTGACCCGCTATAGAGTGCCGTTCAGCCTGCCGTCGGGCAACTACCGAGTATGGGTTCGAGCGGTGAGCAGCTCAACGACGGCTCCCTGGAGCCTGTCTGTCGATTTCACGATCGCGGCCGTCGATTCATTTCAGGATGCCTCGCTGCTGAATCCTTCCGACAGTGAATTGCTCAGCAGCGCCCTCGTGAGTGTTTTCGACCGGAGCGAGTCCGCCCGCACGCTGCCGCATGGCGACCTTCAGCCGAAAATGACTGAACGGCCTGCTGATGCCGGGGCAGACATGCAGTCGGCGCAGGCCGAGCGTGTTCCTGCCGCGCTGCCGCTGGTTTACTCGAACCAGTCGATCGACGCAGTCATCGTGCAATGGATGACGGATCCGATGGCTGCATCCTGACTTCTTTGATGTCTCCCGCCGCCTGCTCCGCAAAGAACATTGACTTGCTCTACCGGAGATCTCGAACGATATCGTACACTTTCGGTCGGGAGAAGGACTCAAACGCAGCGTCGCCATTGGAGCCACCATCATGAAGTACCAGTCACGAGTGTTCCTGCTGCTGATCGCATTGGGTCTTACGCCATCTCTGGCCGCAGTTGCAGAATCCGATGCGGCCCGATCCGTCATCATACGCGACGTGCCTCATATTGAACAAAAGCCGGATTTCTGCGGCGAAGCGTGCGTGGCGATGGCCTTGCAGAAACTTGGCAAACCCGCCGATCAGGATTTTGTGTTTGATCAGTCAGGATTGTCGCCGATTCACGGCCGAGGCTGCTACGCCAGGGACCTGGCCAATGCCGTTCGCAACATCGGGTTTGATGCGGGCAAAGTCTGGTACAGGATTCGACCAGCGTCTGCAGAGGCCGATCTGGACCGGCACTTCCGGGTCATACTGGCGGATCTGTCGAACGGGCACACGACGGTAGTCTGCATGCACTACGACGACCAGCCGGATTCCACCGAGCACTTTCGGCTCATCGTGGGTTATGACGCAGACCGTGATGAAATCATTTATCAGGAACCTGCCACGTCTGACGGCGACTACCAGCGGATGTCTCGGCAAATGCTGATGAAATTGTGGCCGTTGAAATACACGGCCGAAGAATGGACGGTCGTGATGATGCGACTGAGGCCCACGGCAAAGCTGCGTGGTTTGACATCGACCGAATTCACCGACGCCGATTATGCTCAACACATTCACGAGTTAAAGAAACGCCTGCCTGGCGATGACTTTCACCTGGTCCTCGAAAAACCATTCGTCGTCGTCGGGAACGATCCTGCCGAGACGGTGCAGCAGCATTCGACGAACACAGTGCAATGGGCCGTCAATCGCCTGAAGAAGGACTATTTCACGAAAGATCCTGTCCACATCGTGGATATCTGGCTGTTCCGTGACAAAGACAGCTACGAACAAAACTGCGTCAAGTTGTTCGGGGAAAAGCCAGGCACTCCGTTTGGCTACTATTCGTCGAGCGACCAGGCGTTGGTGATGAACATCAGCACGGGCGGCGGAACTCTGGTCCACGAGATCGTGCATCCGTTCATTGAAGCCAATTTTCCGGACTGCCCGTCCTGGTTCAACGAGGGACTGGCATCGTTGTACGAACAGTCTCGAGACGAACGTGGCCACATTCAGGGCAGCACGAACTGGCGACTCAATGGCTTGAAGGAAGCGATTGCCGAGCAGCGCGTTCCCGCATTCAAAACGCTGTGCAGCACGACTCGCCATGAATTCTATGAAGAAGATCCGGGAACCAATTATTCTCAGGCCCGTTACCTGTGCTACTACCTTCAGGAGCAGGGACTGCTGGTGAAATTCTACCACGAATTTCGTGAGAACGTCGCCACCGATCCGACCGGCTACAAGACTCTTCAGAACGTCCTTGGCACAGACGACATGGAGGCGTTCAAACAACGTTGGGAAGCGTACACCGCCGGCCTGCGGTTCTGAAACTCCGCCGCAGCGGAAGGTGTTCAACGTCGCCATCACGCTCCGAGGGATGAGCCTTTGTCTCCAGAGCGGTGTTGAAGTGTTGCCGCACGCTCGATTCGTGCCTTCCGGACGACGCATTCGTTGACGACGAAATGGCACTGTGACACGATACAGCAGTGTCGCAAGACTCGCGTTTTTTTCTCCTGAGGAGTCACTTCATGCGTTGGGCAATCTATCTGGGCTGGCTGGCTATTCTCGCAGGAATCGGCGGAACGGGTTACGGCGTCTGGGCGATTTTCAGCCAGCATCAGCGGATCGCACTGGCCAAACCGGTGCCAGCGCTGGTACTCAGCCAGCGCACGGAAGAACGCAAGCTGAACCATAATAAGGTCAACGTTCCCATCATCGAATACGAGTATCAGGTCAACGGACAGCAATTCAAATCGGAAACCGTGACGCCTGTGGAATGTATGTTGCCCAACTCATGGGCCGATGAAATCCTGCAGAAATATCCCGTCGGTGCTCAGGTGCAGGCCTTTTATGATTCGGACCAGCCGGATCGTGCTTTTCTGGTGCCGAAGTACGGAGGTGAACCCTACATCGCTGTGCTGGTTTCGATCTGTATTACGGCGATGGGGATTGGTGTCATCGTTGAACAAAAGATGAACAGTCATTCTCCGACTGCAGTTGAAATGAATATCAACGGAACACGTCTGTCGGCAAAACGCCATCATCTCGCGAATGCCCGCCTGTACGCCACACTGGGACTCGTTGGTTCTGCAGCCGGTTTGCCGACAATCCTGCATCATATTTCAGTCAGTACGCCGCCTCACGAACGACTCGCTTTTCTAATGGAAGGATGTTTCGCAATCGCCGTGCTGGTTGTATTCGTTCTGGCATTTTCGGGTTACCGGCGTGGACGTGGATTCGGATCGCCGGATGTGCAGATTGACCGAACTCACGTCCGGCTCGGAGAACAATTTCAACTGAGCGTCGTCCTGCCGACATACTTTCATGGACGAGTCCGCAAGCTGACGGGCCGGATCGAATGCGTTGCTGTCGATCAGGCGTGGTTCAGTTTTTCCGAGGAATCTGCTGACAAATCGCTGTTTGTGCAGAGTTTGATTTTGCTGTGAATGCCGAGGCAAAACCCGGAGGTCCGGTCACTGGTTCTTCCGCCGTAACACTGCCGCAAGACGTCGCTCCATCAACTTCACCGGACGACCCGGCGAAGATGCATGCCGTGTGGAGTCTTAAGTTACTTGCCGAAGGTGACGGAGCAGCAAGGCTGGAATCAACTTACATTTTTTTGGTAGAGAGCTGATTTGAGACATCTTTGGGGAATATCGACGACCTATCGCGATATCGCCACGTCACCCGCCGCCAGAATTTCAGTGCCCTTCGTACCGGTCAACGCATTTCCAGGTTGAGCGCGAATGCCCAGGCAGTTGCTCTCGTCGCACTTCGGCGTCATCGCGTGTTATGCGGCGATCATTGGCACATCGTACTTGCGGATATCGAGATCCCGTGTGATCAAAGTGGCTCTCTCGATGATTGCCTGCGCAATCAGCATTCGATCGAACGGATCGCGGTGGTAGCCGGGCAGTTTTTCGGTTGCCATTGCATGAGCGATCGAGATTGGGAGCGGACGAAAACCACACGTCAGAATAGCGGCCTCAAAATCGTTCGGTGCATCCAACTTGCCCAAACGACGCTTGATGGCAATTTCCCAGGCAGATACCGCACTGACGAATACGTCATTGCCAGGTTCCGCGATGGCACTCCGCGCCTCAACGGAGAGTTGCGTCGGATTATCGAGCCACCACAGAACAACATGCGTGTCCAGGAGCAGGATCATGGTGTTCTGATTCCAAATGCTTCCGCGAGATCATCCGGCAGTTGATCAAAATCTTGCGAGATCTGAACCTGCCCCTTCCAGATTCCGCCGACTCGCGGGGAATTGGACTCTCCGGTGTTGGCCGTGGGAAGTAATTCGATGCGAACCGACGCACCTTCCGGAAGTTCCGAGGGCTTATCCGGGACAATCACGCCGTTATGAACCTGACCTGTAAGAATCATGTGTGTTGCTCTCCTGTTGCCGATTGATTGTACAGATTTCTGAGCTGAACGCGAAGCTTGGAATTGAATGCGGTGGAACTGTGAAAGAATTGGTTCACCGACAAATTAAGTGCGCCGTGTTGAATTGTGTTCAACCAAATTGCAGGTACGTAAGCCTGAAAGGCTT
>JAYTAK010001267.1:0-2543 GCA_043737515.1 Candidatus Kuenenia sp.
AGGGTACCAGCTTTGATCAGTGTTTCGAGCGTGCCCTTGGTCAGCACTTTCGGATCGACGCGTTCGGTCAGATTGAAGATGTCCTTGAACGGACCATGCGCCGTCCGTTCATTCACAATTGCCTGCACGACGTTCTGACCCACGCCTTTCAGCGCCGCAAGGCCGAACGTAATCTTATTGCCCAACACGCTGAAATCGACATCCGACTGATTGATGTTCGGCCCCAGCACCTCAATTTTCATGCGCCGCGCGTCATCGACATGTTCACTGATGCGTTCTGTACTTTCCATTTCACAGCTGAGCAGCGCGGCCATGAACTCGACGGGGTAATGAGCCTTCAGGTACGCTGTTTCATACGCTATCAGACCGTACGCCGTGGAGTGCGACTTGTTGAATCCGTAACCCGCGAACGCCACGATCAGATTCCACAGTTCCTGCGCCACCTGCTCGGAAATTCCGTTCGACACCGCGCCCGCAATGTACTCCTCATGGAAACTGGAGATAATCTCCTGACTCTTCTTGCTGATCGCCTTAATGCATTTGTACGACTTCGACAGTTCGATATTGCCCACGCGATTCAGAATACGCATGACCTGTTCCTGATAGACCATCACACCGTAGGTCTCAGCCAGGACTTCATCGACAACCGGATGCACTTTACGTGGCGGCTTGCGGCCGTGCTTCACATCCACATATTCCATCACCATCCCGCCTTCCAGCGGGCCGGGACGATACAGCGCAGACGTCGCAATGATATCAGCGAAGCAGTCGGGCTTCATCTTTGTCAGCAGGTCCCGCATCCCGCCGGATTCCAACTGGAACACGCCCTTTGTTTCCCCACGCTGCAGCAGAGCGAATGTCTCTTTGTCATCCAGATGCGTCTTGACGTACTCAAAATCGAAATCAGGATGCGTGCGTGTGACGTTGTTGACAGCCTTGTCAAGAATTGTGAGATTTCGCAGACCCAGAAAGTCCATCTTCAGCAGGCCGACTTTTTCCACCGTCGGACCGTCCCACTGCGTAATGATGTCTTCCTTGCCCGTGATCGTCTGCAGTGGCAGAACGGTATCGAGTGGCACGTCGGCAATCACGACGCCGGCCGCGTGAGTTCCCGCACTGCGCGCCAGACCTTCCACAGCGATCGCAAACGTCAGCACTTCCCGCGCGACGGGATCAGTGTCGTACGCCGCTTTCAGATCCGCGCTTTCCGTCAGTGCGGTTTCAAGCTTAATATTCAGTGTGTCGGGAATCATCTTCGCCAGCTCGCTGACACGCTGCAGCGGCACGTTGAGCGCGCGACCGACGTCGCGGATGGCGTTCTTAGCCTTTAACGTGCCGAACGTGCCGATCTGAGCGACGTTGCGTTCGCCGTATTTCTGTTTGGTATAGTCGATCACCATCTGCCGTCGATCGCGACAAAAATCGATGTCGATATCCGGCGGTTCTGTGCGACTGGGGTCAAGGAATCGTTCAAACAGCAGGTCGTATTTCAACGGACAAACGTCGCCGAGTCGCAGCAGATACGCCACAATGGCACCGCAGGCGGAACCTCTGGCTCCGCACGGAATCCCGTTGCGGCGCGCGAATTCCACGAAGTCCCACACGATCAGGAAGTAACTGGCGTAGCCCTTCGAATTGATCACGCTCAATTCATATTCCAGCCGCTTCCAGTGGCGTTCGGTGAGTTCATCACCGTACCGTTCGTGCATTCGCTGATGACAGAGATCTTTGAGGTATTCGGTGTCCGTCTGCTGATTCGGCGGGCGAAACACGGGATACAACTTGCGATCGCCCAGTTGAATGTCGACTCGATCGGCAATTTCCTGCGACCGGGCCACCGCATGATCGAGCCCCGGAAAACAGGCGTACATCTCATCCGGAGTGCAAACGAACAGTCCATCATGCTCCATCTTCATGCGTTTTTCATCATCGCGCGTCGTCCGCGTATTAACGCACAGCATGACGTCCTGAATTTTGGCATCGGACTTGTGAAGATAATGCGCGTCGTTCGTTGCGACCAGCGGCAGGCCAACCCGGTTCGCAAGGTCAACGGTCAGTTCCATGCAGTCCTTCTGAATCTGAAACCCCGCGTTCTGGATCTCCATGTAGAAGCGATCGCCGAACACCCGCGCATACCATTCAACCAGTTGCTTTGCTTCGTCGTTGTTCTCGGCCAACAACAGACGTGATAGCTCCGACGACGCACATCCAGACAGACAGATGATGCCTTCGTTACATTCTTCCAGAATCTCACGGTCAATGCGGGGCTTGTAGTAGAAGCCTTCGAGGTAGGCCGTGGATGACAGGCGAATGAGGTTGTCAAATCCCTTGCGATTCATCGCCAGCAGCGTCAAGTGAGACGATGCTTCCTTCTGCCGACTGGCACTGCGATCAGTCCGCCGTCCCGGTGCCACATACGCTTCATATCCCAGGATCGGCTTGACGCCGCCTTTCTTGCAGCCGTTGTAGAATTCAATCGCGCCGTACAAGTTGCCGTGATCGGTGATTGCCACCGAATTCATGCCACTCGCTTTGACGTGCTT
>JAYTAK010001268.1:0-2543 GCA_043737515.1 Candidatus Kuenenia sp.
GGATCAGCCGGAGCGTTCTTCGCCAAAGCCGCAGCCTTCGCGACATCGCTGGCAAGTGCCGCTGTGACGTAGGCTTCGACGACGGAGCGGGCGTTGCGACGATCAACCGCTGACGCATTGCTTTCGTCGATATCGGTTTGGGGTGGAATTACCGGTGAAGCTCGAAACGAAGGTGCTGCCTGCGGCTGAGACTGGCTCTTTGGTTTCAAAGGAACGATCGTCTCGCCGGGCTTCACTCGTCGCAGTTCCATGTACCACACACCGGAGACCCATTGAAGCTTCTCAGGACGACTCTCCGGAACGGGCGTCTTTTGGCTCTTACCGAGGCAGAGAATGAGCTTGTCGCCGTCAACGCTCAGCAGACCAAGCCCGGATTCATCGTCGGTTTCGATGACCACCTCAACATGCACCGGCGACTGAGATTCATCGACCTGAATCTGCATCGCGCCGCCTGGCCCGCCATCCCGCACAATGATGCGGTCACCCTTGAACTCCCAGATTGAATTACCCGGCGTAGCGCTCTCATCGCCATCCGCCGCGATTTGACGAGTGAGTCGCCATTTGCCCTGCAGTTGTTGCAACGTCTTGCTCAACGCAGGTTGTTCTGGACCTTGTGGATCGACTTCGCGTTTTCCGTGACCTTCTTCAGACGCCTTGGTCGCTTCGGTTGAGTTTGCTACCTCATCCAATTCAAGAACAATGTACTGCACTCCCTCCTGCGGAACTTCGCCTGTTGCGGACTCCGGTCGTGGATGGCCACCTTTCTTCGCATTCAATGCCAAATACAGAGTGTTCCCTTTGAGCGAATACATTCCTCGCGAGTTTGATTCCCCTTTCACATCATCAGCATCAACGAGATCGATATCACCGTTCGCACCGAGCGTGTAGCGCCAATCTGGATGCGGTCCCTTTTGCGACGGAACATGCATCTTGAAGTGATGCTCATCGATCACCACCGTCGCACCCACCAATTGATCAACTGGCATGTCCGCAAGCTTAACCACCTTCCAGCGACCGACGACTGGGTTGACACGCGCCGCGCGTGGTTGAGCTTCGCGTTGCGGAGGCACGCTGAATGATTTCGGATTGCCTTCGACGAACTTCTTCAACAGGCCATCGGTACTTTCTATCCACTCGAAGGAGATGTCCGTGACGATCCAACCTGCTTCACTCATGCTGAGTGTGAACCACGCAACTTCATCCGGTCTGTCAGTCTTTCGCTCGCTGCGGGGGTTCTCCCATTTGAATTGTTCAGAAATTGCAATTGCTACCGATGGATTCGCGGCGTCGTTCACATGGACCGACGTCATCGGCAGGTGTTCGCGATCTGGGAGATACTTGATCATGTTTTCGATTCGCTCGGTGGGGCGTTTCGGATCCTTTCGATTGAGCTTCGCGAGAGTAATTACCGTCTCGCGATCGCCAGTAAGTGCCGCCGCCAGGAAGGCTTCGACGACTGCGAGGGCGTTCTGGCGGTCTAAAGCCTTCTCATGTTCTGTACCCTTGGCCGCCGGTACTTCTTGCTCTTTGCCGTTTGCATCGAGCCAGCGAACGTTGGGAACCTTGTGCGCCCGAAGCGCTTCGTCGATGGCGATCCTGATCGTGCGAAGCGACTCCTCTCGCTTCTGATTCTCCGCAGGCTCCGCACGAATGGGCGCAGGCTCGTGTACCTCGGCCTTCGTGAAGGCGTTCCCTTTACCATCTTCGTGAACTTGGACCGTGGCTCCCCGGAACGATTTGACCGAATGCAGCAGCTTGAAGACCTCCTTATCCTTCGAATACCAGAGACCTCGCCCAGCATAAACATCCACGAGGATATCGCCCGGAGCGATTTTGTGTTGAGTTTTTGCGGGGTTCTCGCGCAAAGATGAGCCTCCCGCCGGAACATTGCCGCCTCCCAGCAAAACGTTGCCACGATCCGGAAACTCGACAATTCTTCGCTTCCACATCAGGTCAGCGAGCCGTGGACCGTCCGATTCCTTTTGAGCGTCTTTGCTTGTCGTCCATGCTCCGCGAATTTCTTTGTCCACCAGTCGTAGCGACATTTTGCCGCTGCGATTAATGCCCTTTCTCCAGGTGCCGTTGAAGCGGCGTTCGACTCGCGACCACTTCAATTGAATCGTGCCCGTTTTGCTCTCGGTCAAAACAGGTGCGGTACCAAAGTCACCTTCGATGACGACTGGAATATCGATAATATCGTAAGCCGGTTTGTCCTTGTCAGAGCCGGTGAAAGTCCCCTCGTACTGCCCCGGTTGTTTGGCTTCGAGAACCACCGTTCCCCATTCGTCGCTGGTCCATTGTCCGCTGATGTCGGGCGTTTCCGTCGCTTGCCACAGCACCATCCCCAACAATGTCATTCCAATAGTTCCAAGCATGGCGATCATTCCTTTCCGAGTTACGTTGAAAATCGAACGGCGGCCAGTGGCGTGAGGCACCAGGGACGCCGGCAGAGGCACGGACGTGGGTTGCTGAAGATGCGACAGGCATTGCTCCAGCAATTGGCTGACTTCGCTCGCGGAGGCAAAGCGCTGAGCCGGGTCTTT
>JAYTAK010001269.1:0-28772 GCA_043737515.1 Candidatus Kuenenia sp.
AGACTCACGCTATTAGCTTTTCCCCCCGTAACAACCCTATGCCTTTAACAAACCCAGTAATTTTCAACATTTCCGGGCGCATGGCGCGGATCGCACCCCCCTGGTTCGATGGCTGCGGCACCAATCGTTGCTGTCGACTTTTCGGAAACGCCTGAAGCAGTCCCGGGAAACACACGACCGATCCAAAACGAGACTGCTCCAACGGCCAACAGCAAAATGCCTGCCGCACCCAGCTTCAAGGTTTGAGGGCTCAGGACGCTTCTTGAAGCAGTGCCTGTCGTGCTGTTCCTTCGCCCGGAAGTCGCGGAAGAGAACTCCGTCGTCGAAGTATTTCTGGAACCCATACGAGGACTCTTTGTTGGCGAGTCTGAAACACCAGGATCCGTGATTGTCTCTGACTTGGAAACACTGACGATGGTACTGCACTTCGGGCACCGCACATGTTTGCCCGCAGCAGAATCCGGAACACGCAACACGGCGTGGCATTTCTTGCATTGGAGCTGGATGGGCACGACGAGACTCCGCAATTGTCGAATCTGAATTTCAACAGACGTTTCTGGCGGGACACGGTTGAAGGAATGTGAATGTTAGCGTGATCAGCAACGTGATTTCCAATGACTTAGCTGATTGACAAATGCACCTCTGCACTTGAAACTCCAATGTTCTGAGGTTGGACTCAACTGTTCTCAGGCCGGTGAATCGATGGCATATCTCATTCGATGCAATGGGTGCGGCAAGCAATACAGCGTGGGAGACCATCGCGCCGGGGCCGAATTGCCCTGCAAATCCTGTGGGACTTCCATACAGGTACCGCAGCGAAGTGCATCGCTCAGCATTGCCTCGCAGTCGGGAATCATGGCTGCGGCAGTCCTGGTGGTCGCAGCTGCAGGATTCCTGGCAGGACGGGCCTCGGTGGGCACATCAGGCCCGACTGTCGCCGCACAGGGAAGCAGCTCTGATGTGCAGCAACCGTCAATCCCACCCTCGACCGGATCCCGTCAGCCATCGGCGATTTCCCCTGCAGGAGTGCCGCAGTCTTCAATCGCAGTCCTGAATCAGCCCGCGACGTCCGACGATTCAATTGCAACGTCGCGACCGGCCACCAGATCAGGCAACTTCGAAATTGATGTGCTGGGCGAGAATGTCATCGATCGCGGCGTGAATTGGGGTGACGATGATCCCGATTGGTCGGTTCCGTGCGATTCGAAAATGAACGTCGCATTTTCACCATTTCCAGCTCGATTCGCGCTGGTCGAAAACGAGTTGTTTGATCTCACGAACGGGACGATCACAGCAACGCTGCCGTCGTCCGTCAGTCGCGGTGTTCGAGTCATCAGCCCTGACGGTACAAAAGTGGCGATCCATCCGAAAGATAACCAAAGGGTTCCGGAGATTCTGGTGTATTCAACCCAACATCCGGACGCGGCCCCGGTTGTGCTGCCAAATTACACGAGCAAGGAGCGCATGGACATGATGAGTTTTCTTGACGAGAACAGCCTGATTGGTTGTTCCGATCTCGGTGCAGAGAGCAAGTACTTTGTGTGGGACACCACGACGGGTCAGGAGGTGCGGTCGTTCAAAGGAGAAAACCCGGCCCGCGCAGCATGGTGCCTGAGTCCGCACGGGAGATACCTCGCAGTCGCACACTATGAAGACGTGATCGTCTACGACATCGAACAGGGGCGCGAGCTGGCTCGAATGTTCAACAAGTGGAATGGTAAGCCCTTGCCGATCGTGATCTGCGATGGACTTGCGTTTTCTCCCGATGGCAAGGAACTCGCAGGTTCGTTTTTTGGTGGCAGTCAGATTGCGGTCTGGACTGTCAAAGGTGAATTGAAACTCTTTGCGACAATTCCCAACTGCGTCCAGTTTCGCACGGATGATCACAATGGGCTGAATTGGCTTCCCGACGGAAGCGGCTGGCTGGTCGGAGGCACGAACCTGATTCGTCGTGAGAATCTGCTTTTGACATGGCAACTTGGTGCGGACGATCGAAGCATGTCGCATGATCGCCTTTCAAGTATGGTCGATCAGCATCATGTGGTCACGACTCGCCAATCCGGGAACGGTTACAGCGTCGCCGTGATTCAGGTGCCGTGGAAGCAGATTGGCGATGCAATTGACGTGCTGGGGCCTCAGTCTGCTCCATTGGTCTATCACGACTGTCGTGCCGGATTGACGCTTGCCGTCGAAACCAGTAACGCTGCCGACCAGCAGACTGTTTCGGATGAAATCTCTGTCATATTACGAAAGCAACTGGAATCCAACGGGGTGATTGTGGCCGAGAAGAGGCCAGTGATGTTGACGTTCGACTATCAGGAAAAGTCTGGTAAGGAATTACAAGTGCGTACCTCGGATGGGTCTGAAAAGCGACTGCCCACTGTCGATATTTCGACGTCCGTTACATGGACACATCAGGGTGAAACGTTGTGGAGCCATTCATTCAAACCCATTGCGACGAGTGGTATGTATCTTCGCTCGTCGGATGAAACAAGTTTGCGAGACCAGGCTTACCGAGAAGTTGTGGAGCATTATTCGGACCTGGCAATTCCGACGCGCATTTGTGCTTCGGCGAAATTCCGGCTGCCATTGCAGACCGGCTTGCGGGATCGACGAGGCGAGGCGCTGCCGTGGAAATGGAAACCGGAACCGACTTTCGAAGATTTCACATCTCCGCCCGTTCCGTGACCCGGGACGGATTCGGTGCGTTCGCAGACCCCGGTTCCGAATGCGATTCCAGCGCCGCCGCTGCCAGGCGTACGAAGCGTCTCGTCGCTGTTTCCGCCAGCAAGGGCTCTCTATCCGTTGCGGCCCGCTTCAAGGCGTTGCCGGAGTGGCGGTTGTCGGCTGAGTGCCGGGCAGTACAATGACCAGGGTCGAATGTGGCTCATCGCCGTTTTGCTTCGTCGCAGGTGACGGCGTCGCAGGTGCCAGCGGGGCGGTGGCCGGGAGTCAGCGAGAGTGAACCATCCAGCGGATCTGAGTCTGAACATGTTCAAAATCACTTGTGCTTCCTCGGCTTTGCTTGCGATGTTCGTCGTTCGGTCGGCGTTGCTGGCGGAGGACATACCGATCGCTTTCAGCCGCGATATCCGGCCGATCCTGGCTGGTCATTGCTTTAAGTGCCACGGTCCAGACGAAGCGTCGCGTGAAGCGGACTTGCGTCTGGACACGGAAGTGGGCGCACGGAAGGCGCTGGAGACTGAAGACGGCGTCACGAAGCTGCTTGGTCGAATCACGAGTCATGATCCGGATCTCGTGATGCCGCCGCCGGATGCGAAGAAGCCGCTCAAGCCAGCTCAGATCCAACTGCTGACGCGGTGGGTTGAAGCTGGCGCAGCGTGGGGATCGCATTGGGCATTCGAGCCATTGGTTGCCGCTGTGGTTCCGGAATTTGCTACGGATCAGGCTGCCTCGCTCCGCAATCCGATCGATCACTTTGTGCAGGCACGGCTCGCTGCTCACGGTGTTCTTCACTCGCCGGAAGCGTCCCGGGAAACGCTCGTTCGTCGAGCCACGCTGGACCTGACCGGACTTCCGCCAACTCCCGAGGAGGTCGATGCATTCGTTAGTGACACTTCGGATGATGCCTGGGAAAAAACTGTCGATCGATTGCTCAGTTCACCGGCTTATGGAGAACGGATGGCATGGAGCTGGCTGGATGCCGCCCGGTACGCGGATTCAAACGGTTACCAGGGCGACAATGAACGGACCATGTGGCCATGGCGCGACTGGGTGATTGATGCGTTCAACCGGAATCTGCCATACGACGATTTTACGGTCTGGCAACTGGCGGGAGATCTGCTGCCGGAGGCGACGTTCGAGCAGAAACTGGCGACTGGATTTTGTCGTAACCACATGATCAACGGCGAAGGCGGTCGCATCGCGGAAGAGAATCGCGTGGACTATGTGTTGGACATGAGCGAAACCACCGGCACGGTTTGGCTCGGCCTGACGATGAACTGCTGCCGCTGCCATGACCATAAGTTCGATCCGCTGACTCAGTACGACTATTACCGGCTATCTGCGTTCTTCAACCAGACTCCTGTCGATGGTGGCGGCGGAAATGCTCAGACACCGCCGGTGCTCGAGGCTCCGAGCAGCGAGCAGCGGCAGCGAGTGGCAGAGATTGAGGCTCAGCTTGCCGAGGTCAGTCAGCGAATGCGGCAGAGAAAAAAAGAATTGGACAGCAACAATTCGCTCATTCCGGTCGCACAAATTTCGGACGAAAAGCCGACTCCGGAACAGCGCGAACAAGTCGCCGCCGCGCACCGTGCCACGGATCCGGCCTATGCCGCGTTGCTGGCGGAGCAGGAGAAGCTGCAGAAGTCGCTGAATGATCTGCGGGGCAGTTTTCCGAAAGTCATGGTGATGCAGGATATGCCTGAGCCCCGGAAAACGTGGGTGCTCACGCGAGGCATTTACAGTAAACACGGCGATGAAGTCACCGCGAACGTTCCGGAAAAACTGCCGCAGTTGCCGCCTGGTGAAACCATCAATCGATTGGCCCTCGCGCGCTGGATCGTGTCGAATGACAACCCGCTGACGGCACGAGTCACCGTCAATCGGTTCTGGCAGCAGTTTTTTGGGATCGGTCTGGTCAAGACGACGGAAGATTTCGGCGTACAGGGAGAAATCCCGATCCACCAGGATCTGCTCGACTGGCTGGCCGCTGACTTTCGCCAGCATGGCTGGGATGTGAAACGCCTGATTCGGCAAATCGTCATCAGTCACACGTACCGTCAGACATCCCGAATCGCAACGCGGCATGCGGAAGGTGAGAATGCCTCCGGCGAAACACATGGCCTGTCGTACGAAGATGATCCGGAAAATCGTTACCTATCCCGCGGACCGCGTTTCCGTCTTCCGTCGTGGGTGCTTCGCGATCAGGCACTGGCTGCCGGTGGACTGCTGGTTCGTGACATGGGCGGTCCGCCGGTGAAGGGTTACCAGCCGGCAGGTGTCTGGGAAGAGACCACGTTCGGTCGCAAACAATATGAGCAGGATCATGGCGACGCCTTGTTTCGTCGCAGCCTCTACACGTTCTGGCGTCGGATCATCGCGCCGACGATGTTCTTCGACAACGCAACGCGTCAAACGTGTACGGTGAAATCGTTTCGCACCAACACACCGCTTCACGCGCTGCTGACGCTGAACGACGTGACGTTTGTAGAATCTGCCCGGGCACTGGCCGAGCATGTGCTGATGGCTGAAATCGCCGATGATACTGGCCGCATTGATGCTGTCTTTCGTCGGCTGCTGGCACGTCGTGCAACGGACAGCGAGAAGACGATTCTGCTGGCGGCTGTCAGTCGGTCCCGAGGCGAATTCCAGGCTGATCCGGATGCGGCCATGAAGCTGCTGGCCATCGGCGAATCGAAGCGCAACGAACAACTGGACTCAATCGAGCACGCGGTATGGACAAGTCTGGCGCTGGCCGTGATGAATCTCGACGAAGCGCTGACCAAGGAATAATGATGAATCCACTTTACGAAAACTCGCTGCATGTCAGCCGCCGGGAATTCTTTGGACGTGCGGCAACTGGTCTCGGCACTGCGGCCCTGGCGTCGATGCTGGCGAGCGATGGTCATGCGGCGGACCGCGTCGGCGGGCTGAGTGACCTGCCACATTTTGCACCCAAGGCAAAGCGGGTGATCTACCTGTTCCAGAATGGTGGACCAACGCATGTCGATTTATTCGACTATAAGCCGAAGCTGCGGCAGATGCACGGCCAGCCGGTACCTCAGGAGTACATCGGCGAGAAACGCTTCAGCACCATGACAGGCAGCACGGCGGGTAAAGTGATGCTGGCTCCCGTCGAGCCATTTCGACGGCATGGTCAGTCCGGGGCATGGGTCAGCAATTTTCTGCCGCACACCGCCAGCATTGCGGACGACCTGTGCTTCATTCACAGTCTGCACACGGAACAGGTCAATCATGCTCCGGCGATCCAGTTTCTGCTGAGCGGCGGCGAACAGCCGGGACGACCAACGGCTGGAGCCTGGCTCAGCTATGGGCTGGGGAGTGACAACGACAGTCTGCCGGCCTTCTGCGTGATGACCAGCGTCAGTAAAGGCACGTCATGCGGACAGATTTTCTACGACTTCTACTGGGGCAGCGGTTTTCTTCCGTCCCGGTTTCAGGGCGTCAAGTTTCGCGGCAGCAGCGATCCGGTGCTGTATCTGAATAACCCCGACGGGATGAGTCGAGGGATGCGTCGCCACTGGCTGGACGACATCGCCCGACTGAATGAGCTGAAGCTTGCCGATTACGGTGATCCGGAAATCGCCACTCGCATCGCACAGTATGAAATGGCGTACAAGATGCAGGCCAGCGTTCCGGAACTGACGGACTTCAGCGACGAGACAGAGGCCACACTGGCCCTCTATGGACCGCAGGTGACAGAGCCCGGTACGTTCGCGTACAACTGTCTGATGGCTCGGCGGCTGGCGGAACGTGGTGTGCGTTTTGTGCAGTTGATGCATGCCGGCTGGGACCAGCACGGCAGCATGACAACCGAACTATACACTCAGTGCAAAGACACCGATCAGCCTTCGGCCGGACTGGTTCAGGACCTGAAGCAGCGCGGACTGCTGGAAGACACGCTGGTGATCTGGGGTGGCGAATTCGGACGCACACCGTTTCTGCAGGGCAACATCGACGATCGGCCGAAATGGGGCCGCGATCACCATCCGTATGCCTTTACCGTCTGGATGGCGGGCGGCGGTGTGAAAGCCGGATTTCAATATGGAGAGAGCGACGATCTGGGCATCAATATCGCACGCGACGGCGTCCATGTTCACGATTTCCAGGCGACGTTGCTGCACCTGCTCGGCATCGACCACGAACGCCTCACCTACCGCTTTCAGGGCCGCGATTTCCGCCTGACCGATGTGCATGGCACCGTCGTGCAGGCTGTGCTGGCCTGACAAGGGCTGCGAGACTGGAAATCGGCACCGTTCATGATCGTCTCAATCCGTTTCCGTGTCATCCGCGATATCTGGGTTCAACAACAAATTGCCTTTCCAGCACGGCATTTTTGTCAATCGGCGGGGGAAAACAGCAAACATTCTGTTTCAATTTCAGGTGAAGGCAGCAGAACAAGCGAACGTCTTTCCCATCGCCAAATTACCTGAAAAAGAAAGCGGTGACGAGTCACCGCACTCCAAAGACAGGGTCGGCCAGTTATTGACGGTTCGCAGTCTGTAGGGTGTGACAAGTAGCGCGCCGGCACACCGAATCATAGACACGGTGTGCCTGCGCTGCTGCCTGTCACACCCTGCAAATTCGCCAACTGGACCACCGTCACTCCGAAGGTCGTTTGTTGAGGTACTATTCCTGGGCGAGCCTTCCCGTGAATGCTCGTCATCGAAAGGCCCTGCGTTACCGGGGCCGGACAGCGATTTTTACGACGTCAGTTTCCGTGCGGCGACGAGGGTATTCGTGTCAAAGCCCTGCAATTCAATCTTGCCAGAAACTGGGAGATTGTTCGGTAACGTCAATATGGTTGAACCGTCTGCTATGGGTTGCGACAAGACAGAGACTCCATCCGACAAAACGACCAGATGATCGAGGTTCAAAGTCTCCACCTTCAACTGAATCGGCGTCCCGGTGCCAACAACGCTGGCACCCAGTTTCCGTACTGGTTTGCCTGCCAGGAGTGTGGCAGCGGCGTTGATCAGGTCAGCGTTGCCGTTCAGCAGGTCATTGCGTGTCATCTGGTGGCGATGGTCGGGGCGAACTCCCAGGTCTTCCAGTGGCGTCCCCGACATATCGCCCTGACGCAGCGAGCGGCGGATGGCAACTCGCATATTTGCGCCTGCCGGAAGTGCCTTGTACGGCGTGTCGGGCCGACTGTCGAGTTGTCGCAGGAGAGCATGAGTCCACACGTTCGCGCCTCCCGCGCCTGTGTTACCGTCAACGCCCAGAATCGGACCGATCACATGGTCCTGGAAGCCGGCAGCGAAGATATCCGTCGCACTATAACACTTGGCATTGGTGATCACTACAACCGGACCATAATATCGCTGTCCGATCGCATTGCAGAAATATTCGGGCGTGATCGAGAAGCCTCGGGAAAAGTCCGCTCCGGTCTCCAATGACTCGCGGATTGAGCCGAGCCACGGACCCAGGTTAATGCCAGTGCTGCCGTCGGGATGCTGGGCACAGATTTCTTCATTAAGTTCCGTGTTGATGAATTGAGTCAGTTCCGGCTGAATGTGTTTCGGTGTCAGCGTCTGCAGCAGGCCCTCACTGGCAAAAATGTGCCCGCCGCCGTTGCCTCGCACGTCCAGGATCAGACCTTCTCCAGGCAGACTCTCCACGAGACGTACGAACTCCTGAACGAACGAGCCCGGGTCGTTGACATTGAAGCTGCGAATGCGGACATAGCCAAACACGCCGCTGGGAGTCGTGACAGTGCGCGCGGTGAAAATCTCCGGAAAGGTGCTCGCGACCTCGCCAGCCCCTGTGACCGCTCGCCGACGAATTGCGGTTCGCGTCGATGCTTTGCCAATCGCCCGTTTTTCTGCTGCGAAAACCGTGGGCGCGAACAACAACTTTGTTGACTGCCGAATGACATCGCCCTGCAGGTCCAGGCCAGCCGCTGCGCTGGCCAGCGTGTTGTTGGCCATTGCGTTCGCTTCGTCCTGCAGCTCAAAGATCATCCAGTGCAGTCGGACTTCTTTCTCTTCACCCGACGGCGTCTGGTATGTCACGTTGACCCACTCTTCGTCTGGCGGGATGTCGGCGATCAGTG
Organism: Candidatus Kuenenia sp.; assembly: GCA_043737515.1. Lineage (GTDB taxonomy): Bacteria > Planctomycetota > Planctomycetia > Planctomycetales > Planctomycetaceae > SXXK01. The sequence goes on from JAYTAK010001269.1 coordinate 8,759, forward strand.
GCCGGATCGTCAAGGAGTCGATACCACGGGCTCGACGCGCCTCAAAGTTACTGCCTGCATGCCGATCCGCATTGAGTTCCACGGCTCGTTCGATCGGAATGCCGTTCCATTTCAAGACTTCGACGCCACGGACGAACGAGGCTTCAACGGGATCGCCGATCAGGTTGGTTACGAGATATCGTCGCGTCCCGCTCTCAATAAACTCTTCCACCAGGAACGGCAGGAAAGCCGTTCGACTGGCATAGCTCGCCGGGAGCAAATAGTTTGTGTGCAAGTCACGAACTGAAACAAAAATCCGCAGCATCTCCTGATGAAAGGCGGACTCAGAGGCATACGACTCGTGATCGATACGGTGCCGCAGCAGCTTTAGCCGCTGGACCGGATTCACAGCGTGCATCGCTTGTTTGAGCGGCAGATGCGCGTAGTTGTGATCGAGCAGTACCAGAGCCTGATCGATCAGAAGCAATCGCTGTTTTCGCGTCAGTGGAGTGACGGACTGTAGAAATTGCGGCACGCTCACGGATGCCGTGAAGATGGATCGAACGGCCGAGTGTGCGGATCGCAGATTCTTCGCAATGGCTGGTAATTGACTCCGACGCGCTGCTGACTTTGGTTTCCTCTTAACTTGCTTAGCAGAGCTGGTTGAACGTGCTGTATGCGATTGCTTACGTTTTGCGGTCATGGTGCTTTTCCTGAAAATTAAGCGGGTAAGATGTCTTTCCAATCTCGGGGCCTTGATCGTCGATTCGGCCACATCAGACACTGTTTGCAATCACTGGAATGGTACACGGCGGTGCATCCGCCGTTGGGTGGGACCAGCGAGCAACGCGAGCGACGGCCCACCATTGGCAGCCATTTCATCGGTGGGCCGGCGCGGCTTATCCGCCGCTGGTCCCACCCTACAACGCAGTTGTGGCCGAATCCGTGATCAACGCCCAATATGGGTATTCAGACCCCAGCACGTTCATGATCGCTGGAATTGGTGGAGAAAACAAGTAGCCACCGCAACATTGAACTCTTTAGTACGAGCGGCTGGAGACTTCTTGCACTTCCCAGATCATCCTTCTTCCTTTTTCATTCATCCTTCTCGCTTTTCTGGACTCCGAGCACAGTGGGCAGTTCTTACACGCCGCGCAGCGTGGTCCGGTTGGGTGCGATCTGTCCAGTCCGGAGTTCTCTCCGTCATTCTTGAGTTTGCGTCAGCGAAACGTGTGTGAGTTCACGAGTGAAGAAACACTGTTCTATTGGCCCCACTGGCCCCGTGCCAGTGGACCACCGGTTTGGCAACTACATCGACAGAACGCCAGACCTTGCTCCCCGCCCGACCTTGCGTCGGTGGAAGCTCGGTTTGAAAACTATGCAAAGTCCCGCGTCAGAGACAGACGAAACGATCGCCATCCCACCTGCAAAGTTGTCAAACCTGGCTTCCACTGGCATAAAGCCAGTTGGGGGCCGGAAGTGCGGTGCTGGGACTGGTAGTCGTCAAACCTGGTTTCCACCGGCGTGAAGCCGGATGGGGGACCTTGGAAATTCGACAAACCAAACAAACCACTCCAGAATGCAAATCTTCAACACCATCCAATGAATGACCACAAAAACCGGATTCCCGCTTGGTTCCACACACCCGACAGAGCGCACCCGTCCGGTTGGTGTTCGAGACGCTTGCCCTGTACCAGGGGCGACTCTACTATCCGTGTTGCAATTCGGCGGACGTCGCGTCGTCCAGCCCCATCGCAGCCGCTCGCCGCCACTGGTGACTTCAGTGTTCTGACGATGGTCATGGCCGAACTGGCAACATCGGCACTGTTTGATTCCGTCACCTGACCGCAATGGTCGGTGCACCATGGCATGTCGATGGCCAGGTTGCGCCATGCAGGCTGGGCCGCAGACGCTCTTTCCGACGGATGCCGTTCCGTCTAGAATGAGCCAAGAGGCGACGCATGGGTCAGAAAACGATTATTTCATGGACGAATCGCACTTGGAATCCGTGGCGAGGTTGCACAAAGATCAGCCCCGGCTGCAAGAACTGCTATATGTTTACGGCTCAGACTCGGTACGGAAATGATCCGGCAGTCGTCGTGCGGACCAAAACATGGAAAGACCCATTCCGCTGGCAGCGAGAGGCGGAGAAGAGCGATCGGCAGGAACTGATCTTTACCTGTTCATGGTCCGACTGGTTTCACGAAGATGCGGATGAGTGGCGCACCGAAGCGTGGGAAATCGTTCGACGTTGTCCAAATCTGGTATTTCAGATTCTCACCAAGCGGCCCGATCGCATCGAAGAAAATCTGCCATCAGACTGGGGCACCGGATATCCGAATGTCTGGCTGGGCGTGAGCATTGAGTCGAATCGGTACGTCGCCCGTGCCGAAGTGCTGAAGTCTATTCCTGCACAGGTCCGCTTCGTCTCCGCAGAACCGCTTCTTGGGGCACTGCCCGGATTAGGTCTGGAAGGTCTTGACTGGATCATCGTCGGAGGCGAATCCGGTCCCTCGTTTCGCAAGATGAACCTCGACTGGGCGAGAGATCTTCGAGATCGCGCGGTGATTGCGAGTGTTCCCTACTTCTACAAGCAAGGTTCAGCACTGCGAACTGAGACCGACACGCTGCTTGACGGGGAAGAATGGCGGCAATTACCCTCCTGCTATGAACTGATTCACGGAACGGCAACATTCTAACTCGACAGCGCCAAGTTCGATCGGGACGCTCGTATGACTACCGAACTTGGCGATGTCCAGCTAAGGACGCGTGTGGTTGCAACTGGCGTCGACGTTTTCGTCGCTGGCCGGTCGCACAAAAAAACTTCCTTGTCAGATCTACAACTTCGGAATGGGTGGCCGGGGCTGGACTGAGCGGAGCGAAGGAAGCGCCGGGGTTTCGAACTGACGCTCTCCAACCCCGGCCACCCGAAAATCAAGTCTTGACAAGGCGTTACGCTCCAGTTCTGGCTACGCGGTCTATCAGGGATTTCAGCAGTTCGATTCTGCCAGGACGAAAGACTTCAAGTTCCTTTTGCATTGCCGATCTCCAGCTGTTCCCGCTCGGCCATGTAATCCGCCACCGCGACCTCACTAGGCAAGCACTGTCGTGCGGCAGAGCAAAAGTTGATGAACTCAATGTCAGATTTTGCGATTTCACGAAGATCCGAAAACTTCGGCCATTTCAACAACACGGTTCATTTCTTCTTTGTTTCTTTCGACTCTTGGCTCACCGTGGAATCTGATGGCTGTTTGCGGATGCGAAGCTATAATGCGTTTCATTCGACTGTGTTCGGACTCACATTTGACGCTGGTTCTGTATCATCAGGACGTCAATCGCAATTTCGCGCATATGAATTTGGGGAGGCTCTCAATGAAGTTGTTGATTAGTTGGTCCGGCAAGCAGAGCCAGGCCGTTGCGAAAGCGCTCCGTGAGTGGATTCCGACTGTGGTGCCTGAAACGAAACCATGGATGTCAAGCCTTGACATTTCCCCGGGCGGACGTTGGTTCGAGGAACTCATGGAGCAATTAGAGCAAACCGATTTTTGTGTGATTTGCCTGACGCCTGACAACTTGCGGTCGCCTTGGCTTTACTTCGAAGCCGGTGCGATTGCCGCAAGACACAAAGAGGCAAAGGTCTGTGGCTTTGTTACGGGTGTGCATCCGTCGCAGCTCGGGCCAGGCCCGCTTGCTCAGTTTCAATGTGTGGAATCCGACTCTGACGGCGCATGGTTGTTGGTGAAAGCGATTAATGAATCCCTCGCGGACAGAGCACACAACGAGGAACTGCTTAAGGCGTCGTTCGAAGCGCGTTGGGCGCGATTGCGAGAAAACCTGAAAGAAGCCCTGTTGCTTTACGATCCGCGTTCGTCCGCACCTGAGCTTGAAACCGAGCAATCGGAGCCTAAGTACGAATTGTCGAGCGAGGCAAGGCAGTTATTGATCGACGGTGCCATCGACAAACACGGTACAGTTATCATGCTTCGCACATCGTCCGGACTAACTGTGCAAACGAATGGAAAACAGATGTGTGAAAGACGGGACGCTCGGTCTGAAGCAAGGTGGCAGGCCGCTGTTCGAGCATTGCTTCAACTTGGTCTAATTGAAGGCCGGGGTCACAAGGGCGATGTATTCGCTGTTACGGCCAAAGGTTATCGTGTTGCGGATGAGATAGAGGCGGTGCAGCCGATGCCCGTGTAAAGGCGGTCGGCCCGGAGAAAAGACCATGTTTGAGGGAAACCTTGCCGATTTCGAGGAACTTGTGCTCAGTGTGCGAGACCGCAACTCGCGTGAATACATCGGTGAAGCAGTCGTAAACTACCAGTCGCGTTGCTACCGGTCAGCAATTTCTGCGGCATGGGTCGCTGTTACGTACGATATCATCTGCAAGATCCGGGAACTCACACTGCAGGGCGACGGTCAGGCTCGGGCATTTATCGCCCGAGTCGATAAGGCCATTTCACTAAGAGTCAGTGAACCGGTTGAAAGCAAGAGGCAACTTCAGGCACTTGAAGGCGAACTACTCAAAGAAGCACACACGACATTTGAGTTCCTTACCGATCACGATCTGCGTGATATGACGAGGTTGCGCGATGATCGACATCTTTGTGCTCATCCTGCCTTCGCTGGCGAGGATTATCTTTTTCAACCATCGCCCGAACTTGTCCGAATGCACATTGTCCACGCCATCGTCAATCTGCTTCAGCATCCGCCGATTCAGGGCAAAGCGGCACTTGTTAGACTGAAAAATGATCTTATACAACCGTCATTTCCAACAACTCAGGCGACAGTGAGCGAATTCCTTGACGACCGCTATTTGCGGCACATCAAGACCGGCCTCATCGACAATCTGATTACGGTGTTTCTAAAAGGCATCATCAAAGAGACAGAGGCCGACCTTGTCGGGAAAGAAGAGACGATCATCATGTGTCTGGTTGCAGTATCGCGTCGACACCCGACGCGATTCTCGCAGCGTATGCAACAGGAATTGCCTCGCCTTAGCGATTGTTGCAACGACGCTGCTGAGTTGCGACGCGTGATGCGACTGTTTCGAGCTGACCGACGTTGCTGGAATTGGCTCGGAGGTCCGAATCGAGTGCTAATCACAGAACTCGTGAAGAAATATTCGTTTGACGCCACGAATGTGGACGCCGTAGCCAGCTGTTTGGAGATCGCCGAGTTGCGTCCGTTATTTGCAGCCCGCGTCACAGAGTTTACTTTCGAACAGAAGTGCATATTGTACGCGCGACATCCCAATCAGATATTCATCGACGACGCAGTCCAGCAATACGCCAAAGCTGGTAGTTTCCGCAGTGCAGAAGCTCTCTTTGAAGCGATGATTCGACCTTTTGTAAGCGTGTTGCGACCTGCGGACATTCAAGCCATTGTTGATTCAGCGAGAGCAAATGGCGAAATCTACTGCGCGAGCAAATCTTGCATACAGTTGAGGGATCTCTTCGAACAAACACTCGACCTTCTCTCAGAAACTGCCCACAGTTGGCAAGCTTTTCTTACGCATGTCTTGGCTGTGTATGACACGGAGGGCACAATTTACACTGAGTTGCGGAATCGGATGGTGGAGTCCGGAATCTGGCCTGCTGCGTGAATGGCCGTCGATGGCGTGGACTTAAGCGTTTTGGCTAATTCTGCCAAGACGCGGGCTTGTCCCTGTCGAGCTGTGATCAGGACCAGAAAATACCGAAACCTCGCTGCTGGCCACCATTGCGGCTTGCCCGCATGGAGCCGTGATGCCATTGATCATCGTTCTACGGAGGCAAGCTCCGCAGGGGCGAAAACGCATTCCTGATCTTGATTCTGGAGATGATCATCGCTCGACGGGGGCGAGCCCTATCGTGGCGGAAATTCGCTTAAGTCCACGCCATTGGGGTTCACCCCGGCGGGATGTTTGCGGCCTGGCTTTGTCCCTTTCGATTCCCAGCCTCGCTCTCTTTCTTCTTGCCCACAAGTTCTCCCCTGAAATCTGAATCAACCTTCGGAGCATCCTATCAGACTATTCCAGAAACAAGCGACCGTCATTTGGCGGTAGTAATTCAGGATTCAGGATTCAGGATTCAGGATTTCGGATTTGCCGCCCCATGGCTTAAACCTCTGTTTCACGGCCTCGGTTTGCGTTTTCGTTCTTTCCCCGGACTGTCGTCAAACGTGGTTTTCTGACGGCGCAAGTGGTGGTAGTGCTGGGCGAAGCGGTGAGCTTCGTCGCGGACGTACTGCAACAGACGCAGGCTGTAGGCGTGGCGGCTGAGACGGAGCGGTTCGGATTCGCCAGGCACGTAGATTTCTTCTTCCCGTTTCGCCAGCGAGATCGTCGTGGGCGGAGTGATGTTCAGGACCGCAAAGGTTTCCATCACCGCGCTCAGTTGTCCTTTGCCGCCGTCGATCAGCAGCAGATCCGGAAACGATTCGCCTTCCTGCGACAGTCGGCGAAATCGCCGTGTGATCACTTCGCGCATGGAGGCAAAGTCATCGATGCCTTCCACAGATTGAATTCTGTACCGCTTGTAACCGGGCTTGAACGGAAGTCCATCGATAAACTGCACGAGGCTGGCCACCGTTTCGCTGCCTTGCAGATGAGCAATATCCACGCCTTCAATGCGGCGTGGCACTTCGGCCAGCTTCAGCACTTTCTTCAGACCTGCCAGGCCTTTCTGCGGATCGATATAAAAAACTTCAGGCTGTGCGTGACTTTCCAGATCGCCGCGTTCGCTGAGACTGTTCAGGGATGCAATCTCATCCCGGATGCGGGCTGCCTTTTCAAACTTCAGCTCCTTTGATGCGAGCAGCATGGCGGCTTGCAGTTCTTTCATCAGACTGGCTTTCCCGCCGTCCAGGAAAACACGCAGACGTCGAATATCTTCACGATAGTCTTCTTTGCTGATTCGCATGTTGCAGGGCGCGGTGCATTGATTGATGCTGGCGAGCAGACACGGACGAAACCAGCGCCAGCGTTCGTCGTTTTCGGCGATGTCCAGCGTGCAGGTGCGGAACCGGAAAATCCGCTGAAGGACGGCAATCGTACCGCGCAGTTGGCCGGCATTCGTGAACGGGCCGTAAAGTTTGACGCCGGACGTTTCCGGTTGTCGAGTGAACTCAACACGCGGAAAATCTTCGCGGGTGGTGATCTGCAGATAGGGAAAAGTCTTGTCGTCTTTCAACTGCGCATTGAAGCGCGGCTGAATATCTTTGATCAGCCGCGCTTCCATCAAGAGAGCATCGACTTCGCTGTCCGCATCGATGTAGTCGATGTCTGCAATTTCGGAGATGAGCCTGGCTGTCCGCAGTTCGATTTCAGCGGCTTTTGTGAAGTAACTTCCGGCACGGCTCCGCAGGTTCACTGCTTTGCCGACGTAGATGACGCGCCCCTGAGCGTCCTTCATCAGATACACGCCCGGTGTCGTGGGAAACGTGCGCACCTTGCCTTGCGGTCCGAGCAATGCAGCAGAATCCGAAGGCAACGGTTCTTCGTTCGGCTGCCGTGCTTCCGTTCCGTCGCCGTCCATGAGATACATTTCCAGGAAAATGAGCTAAAACGCCCGTTGTATGGTCTTCGTCTGCGCAATGTATCCCTTGTTTTCGCATGTTCCAGCCTCAATTGTGGAACTTGGCTGCTTTCGCGGTGGCAAAGGATTGATTTCCAAATGCTTTTCCGTAGGGTTTAGCGGTCGCTTTGCCGCGTGGACAGGCGGTTTTGGGGTCGCGACACTGGGTATTTAGGATTGTTTTTTGAAAGGCTGGGAAATGAAATTGATTCGATCACTGGGTACGCTGGTCATGTTGGGCAGCGTGTCATGGATGCTGGGATGCACGGCAGATGAGGATACTGCCGGACCAAACGGCGGTGGCGCTGGTTCGGGTGTAGCTGGCGGTGCTGTTGTGCCTCATTCACATGAAGGTGAAGATGTGCATGCCCATGAAGGCGACACTCCGAAGACGGATGAGCCGAAGTCTGAAGAGCCAAAGTCGGAAACTCCGGCTGACGACGCTCCGCCTGCTGACGCTCCACCTGCTGACGCTCCACCTGCTGACGCTCCGCCTGCTGACGCTCCGAAGAGCGAATAGTATTTCCGCGTTTGCATGCTTTCTGTGCAGGCGCGGATGGACATTGAGGGCAACCTGCTTATGCAGGTTGCCCTTTTTTTGTCCACCGATCTTATGCTCCGTGCGGTCATGAGTGAGAGAATTGGCGAGCGGCATGCGTCAGCTTGCCGGTACGAAGACGAGGTACCGGAGGGCTCACGCCACTCCGCTCGCCGGACTCATTTCTGGACGCGCGACGTATACTCTCAGGGCTGGCCGTGGGAACTTTATTTCGCCGACTGCTGGCAAGCGTGTCGAGACGGCGTCATACTCCCGACCATGTAGCCGAGAGGAAACAGGGCGTAACTGAACCTCAATGGCTGATTTGCTGAGGCATGAGATTCGTTTGACGCTCGGTGGAAAAAGAGAATGTCGATAAAACTGCGCTATCGCTGCGTTCCTCTGTTTGGTCCTCCCGGTGTCGGCAAAGGAACTCAGGGGAAAATTCTGTCCAATATCCCAGGCTTTTTTCATCTGTCGGTGGGCGACGTGTTTCGTTCCATCGATATCGGTTCGACGAACGGGCGTGAGGTGTACAAGCACATTTCCCGCGGTGAACTGGTGCCGGATGACCTCACGATCAAGATCTGGCGGAAAGCGCTGGAAGCCTACGAGGCTTTGTCATGGTTCAAGCCGCGTGAAGACCTTTTGATTCTGGATGGCATGCCGCGCAATGTGCGTCAGGTCGAAATGATTAAGGAACATCTGGAGATTCATCGTGTGATTTACCTGAAGTGTTCCGACGAAGAGGACATGATTCACCGAATTCGCCGCCGCGCGATTCGCGAAAACCGGACGGACGATGCAAACGAAGCCATCATTCGTCGTCGGTTCGACGTCTATCGCGAAGTCACGGCACCGGTCCTGCAGCAGTATGATCCTGCCATCATTCATGAAGTCGATGCCAATGGGTCGCCTTCGGAAGTCGTGCATTCGATCCTCGACTGCCTGATCCCGGTTCAGAACGAACTGTTCGAAGCGAATGTCCGCGACGAGGAATCGCTGATCTCCTGACGTCAGTCGGAAAGTCCTACACTTCGCAGATACGTTTGAAGCGTTCCCAGGCATCGCTCCAGGCATCTGCGCCTTTCGGATGAAATTCGGTGATGGATTCTGAGCGGCGGACGACGTCCCGGATTTCGCTCAATGACGAAATATCTCCGGCCGACATCGCCTGAACCAGCACGTTACCCAATGCGGTTGCTTCGACGGGACCGGCGATCACCGGAACGCCACACGCATCGGCGGTGAACTGATTGAGCAACGCATTTCGGGCTCCGCCGCCGACGACGTGTACGACTTTCACGTTGACGCCAGTGAGTTCTTCCAGCCAGGTCAGCACCATGCGATACTTCAGCGCCAGGCTTTCGAGCGCACAACGGACGAACTGACCTTCGTCTTCCGGAACCGGCTGCCCAACGCGTCGGCATTCTGCCGCAATTGCCTCCGTCATATCGGTCGGACGCAGAAAGCCTGCATGGTCCGGGTCAACCAGCGACCGAAACGGCGTCGCACCGGCGGCCTTGCGCGTCAGCTCTGCATAATCCGCTTTCAAGCCACGTTCCTCGAACGCGACCTTACAGCGCTGCACCAGCCACAGGCCCATGATGTTTTTCAGCAGCCGGTAGGTGCCATCGATCCCGCCTTCGTTCGTCACGTTCCGTTCGAGCGCCTTATCCGACAGGATGGCGTCCTGCACCTCGACGCCCATCAGCGACCATGTGCCACTGCTGATGTAAGCCCAATCCGGATTGCCGGTATGCGACGTCGGCACCGCCGCCACTGCGGAACCAGTATCATGTGTGGCCGGAGCGATCACTTTCACATCTTTGAGCCCCGTGAACTCCGCGACCTCGCGGCGTAAGCCTCCGAGCTGCGTACCTGGCATGACGATCTCCGGAAACATCTCGGTGGGAATCTCCAGCTTGCGAAGCATGTCCACCGCCCAGCCTCGTGTCTTGGCGTTCAGCATCTGTGTCGTCGTGGCGTTGGTGAATTCGACAACCCGGCTGCCGCTGAGGCACCAGTTGAAAAAGTCCGGGACCATCAGGAACTTCGTGGCCTGCTCGACAAGTTCGGGATCGCGCTCGCACATCGCCAGCAACTGATACAGTGAGTTGATCTGCATAAACTGCAGACCGGTCCGGGCAAAGATCTCGGCCCGCGAGACCCGCTGCAGAGCTTTCGCCAGCATGCCGTCAGTACGTGAGTCGCGATAATTCCACGGCTGGCCAAGAATCTCGTCGTTGCGATTCATCAGCACGAAATCGACGCCCCAGGTGTCAACTCCGATCGATGACACCGACGATCCATACTGCGTCCCCGCTTCGCGCAGGCCGTTCTGAATCTCGCTCCACAGGCCAATCAGATTCCAGCGCAGAGTGCCGCCCAGTCGCACGGGACCGTTGCTGAAACGGTGAATTTCATGCAGCGAAACATGCTGCCCGTCAAACCGCCCCGCCATTACGCGGCCACTCTCTGCTCCCAGATCGACGGCCAGGTACGTTTTTTCTTTCATGTGCGAGTTTCTCGTTCTCGTTGAGTCGGGTTTCACTGTTCAGTAAGAACGAGAATGATAGCGAACAATCGTCCCAGGCTGTAGCGCACCGCCAGCAGGGACGACACGGCTGGCCAGTTACTGTCGATGCGCAACTCGTAGGGTGTGACCACCAACGCGCAGGCACACCGTTCTCAGCACTTGTTCCGGCTCTGGTTGCCGGACTGGACCTGCAGCACTGGTTGAGCGCGTTCGCCGCTGCAGATCACGACCAGCAGGTTGCTGATGAGCTGCTCGCGCTGGGAGTCGCTCATGTGCAGTTCGGCAGCTCCCAGCCGGATCACCGCGTCTTTCACAATTTCCACAGCACCTTCGACGATAGTTTTCCTCGCGTCAATCAAGGCCATGGCCTGCTGCCGCATGAGCATGGCCTGAGCGATTTCAGGAGCATATGTCAGATCGTTCAGACGCACGTTGAGAACACGAATCCCTGCGGCGTTCACCGCCGTCTGCAGCTCGTCGATGAAAGACTTTGTGACGACCTCGCTCTCATGCTTCAGGCACGGTTCGGAGGCATCAGCCGATTCATATGGAAACTGCGAACTGCAACGCTTGATCACAGCGCTGGCCTGATCTTCGATGAACTTGCGATAGTTCTCGACTTCCAGGGCGGCTTTGTACGAATCTTCGACTCGATACACGACAATCGCGCTGATCTGAATCGGATTGCCGTTTCGCTCCAGCACGGTGGTGACGGCGATATCGTGCGTCATGTCGCGGGTTGGAATGCGATGCAGATTTCGTCCCACCGGATGAATCCAGCAAATCCCTTGTTTCCGCAGCGTGGTGACGAATTTACCGAATCGCAGCACCACAATCTCTTCGCGCGGATTGACGATGACAAATCCAAACAGCAGTACCACGCCGAATGTCATCACCGTGACCGCAATCACCAGAGACATCTCCAGCAATCCCTGGTTCTGTCTCATTTCATTTTCTTCAATTGACTTCATGGCCCTGACCTTTCATTGTTCGGAATCGTTCCCCTTTGCGTTTCAGAGAACACGAACGCTCATGGAGAGCAACCGGATCACGGATTCTAACCAGATTTGTAGTGACAACAAACTACGACCGGTCTTTTTCGTCAGTGAGTGATGACTGCTCCCCATCGCCGGTTGATCGTTGAGGTACCGTGTGCGCTAGCCCGTGGAATCGTAGCCACTTTTGATTGAGTCCCGAAGGGACGGCAGGTGTTTGTGTTGCGCGATTCCTGTCGTCCCTCCGGTCAGCAAACGCAGATAAGGACTGATGTACAAGCTATTCGGCAGAACTCGTTTAACCGTCAGCCGCAGGCGTACGCAAACCGCAGAGAACGAGTATGCCTGCGGCGGACTGTTAAACGAAAAAACTTCAGCATCAGTGCTTAATGTTGTTTTCCTGCGACCATTTTTCGGCACCATGCGTGCCATCTTCAATCTGCTCCCTGCGCGACGCCGTCAGACTTCTTTGTGTCGCGCATCGCGGATGCCGTCGTCTTTCCAATCGCAGTTATTCACCGCGGATACCTTGGCGCGGGCTTCGCCCGCAACCCATTGGTCAGAGCAGGGACGCAGAAACACAGTTGACAGAAAAATTGGTGACAGAAAAATGGGAGCAAAAAAAATCATTCTGCTCAGCAAACGGTGAGAGTCTTGTTTTTGTGAGAGGATTCTTTGGTGCCGAAAACGCCATTACCAATATTAGTCCTGAGTTACGCACCTGAGGGAATTGCTGGTTGAAGTTGTCTGTCATTGCGGTTCTTCATCCGCAGTTCGGCTCTGCCATCCGCAGGAAAACGGCTTTGAAAAGCTGCCTGCGGATGGCAAGGCCGGACTGCGGATGAACGAAGGCGAGTGTGGGATCGGTGTTTCATCCGTGGACAGACCCTATTGGGTTGCGGGCGATGCCCGCGCCAAGACTAATCGTCATTTTGCCTTCCAATCCACATGCTCCCGCCCGTGGCTACAACATGGCGTCCCGTTGGCACTCATTGCAAACCATTGCATGGAATTCTGCTGCCACCATGCAGCGGACGCACGCGGTCGATTCTCTTGTTCGTCTTGTGAATTCTGTGCCTCTTTGTGGCCAGCAAACCAGTGCCCCGCGAACACCCCGGGAACGAAGAGTGCTGGCCACAAAGACTCACAAGAGCCAGCACAGAGCAGAGGGCGGAACCACGGAATTGGCGACTTATGCTCCGCGCGGTCAGATTTGAGGCATTGTGAGCGGCAAGGCGCTAGCCGCCGGTGCTGACCGAATGCACAACCCGTGGCTCGCGGGCTGTTGATTTAAGTTTGTAGTCCCGCCTTCAAGCGGTTTTTTGTCGGATACCGCCAGTGAATTCCGGCTGAAGCCGGGACTACGAACGAAATGGCCACTGAATCAACAACCCGCCAGCGCCTTGCGGCTCACTCAACAACACGTCCCTCATTCCCGGCCGCGCGGAGTATACAACTCTTCGATCAGGGCTTCGGTCAAATCCCGCCCCAAAGCCTCCCTCGCCAAATACACCACCAGTCCCGCCGCAGCAGCCGCCGTCGCCAATGTTGCCACCGTCGCACATTCGCAAGCACACCCAACCTGATTGCCCGTAATCCCCACCAGCACCGCCACCGTCACCATCCGTCGCTTAAACCCTGACCACCGTGAATCTGTCGTTGACGTCTTCATCTGTGCGTCTCCGTAAATGAGATCTCTGAAAATCAGAGACACACGGCTTGCTCAGTAGCAACGGTCCCGTCCACCAGAGATACACACGACGAAGTCGATGTGTAAAAGTGAAGCCAAGATTTTTCACGAAGGTTTGTTCACATTCGATTCACAACCCGCGGTATTCGATGGTCGATGGTAGTTTCTGATCACCGCGTTTCGCAGTTTTCATGTTTAAATCCGCTTATGCGTCGAGTTTCGGCGGATGTGATGAAAAATGCGTATGCGAAACTGTTTTTGTGCGGCGTTGGGAACTGGACGCCTGCGACGTTTTTTTTGTTTTTGCGGGCGGCGGGCATCGATCCATCCAAATCGATTCCTGGCCCCATGAACTATCCGTTCTCCGGCCCACAGGTTAAAGTCCATCCTCAGGCAGTCTTGTTTTGTCTTTTCCCTCTTGTCGTGTAGCAATGTCGAACGCGGTCAAAGAATCTGGATACTATGCACTTGCGGGATTCCTTTACCAACTTCTCGGCTCCGTGGTGGAAGCGTGGAAGATTTGCGACCAGCAAGAGGATGGCGACGCGCTGAGTGAGTTGCTGATTCTCGAATGGTTTGGGGAGGATGCTTACGTTCCAGCAACTGACAGGCGCAAGCAGAAGCTGATTCAATACAAATACACCAGCACGAATAATGCAGTGATGCTGCCCCATCAGGTGAGAGAAATCCTCCAGGGTTTTCTCCGGTCGCTTAACGCTCAAGGACTGACTCCGAAGCAGGCTGACTACGAGTTGGTGACGAACCTGAAGCGTCACGCAGACTGGGAAACGTGGAAGAACTCAAAGAGTCATTCTGAGCTTAAAAAGTTCATTCAGTATACGTCGAAGTCTGAAGAAATTGCAAACACGTCGGAACTTGCAACCATATTTCGAAGGCTGCACCGCACTGACACAACGATTGACGACTTGCGCTTGAAGATCGACGAGGGCAGCAGGCAGTTCGGCGTGCTGGAGACCGAAGTACCCGACCGAGTTGATCAGCTTGTTGGTATGTTGATGGGCAAGTTCCAGCCCAACAGCCCTGATCGCATAATTCGGAAGAGGGAGATCCTAAAAGCTCTGGCAGGATTCGAGGATCCTTACGAGTTGCTCGGGCGGGAGTCTGTGCAAATCCGACTCGATGACGTGGAGAAATATCGACGCGGCGAGACATCATTCCAGAAATGTATCATTCCTCGGATCGTCTCCGAAGATATTGCGCGAGCAGTTCTCGAGTACCCGTTTATTGTTGTACATGGAGACGGAGGTTGTGGCAAATCAGTTGCACTATCGGACGCAATATTGGCCGGGCTTCGCGACTTCAGTGGACCGCCCGGATTTGGACTGGTGATGCCGGCCAATGACACAAACGAGATCGAGTTGATCCGCCGCATCGCACGATGGCGACACCAGAAACTCCAATGCGACCAGGAGTTTGAGATTACGATGAGTCGACTGCGAAGAAGTTTTCGAGGCGATCCGCTGTTGGTAGTCTGCATTGATGCGATTGACGAAAAGGGTGGAGAGCCGACTCTTCCAGGGGCAGTCCAAAGTTGTATCCGTGAGTTGATTGACCGTGCGGTCACGAGTTTCGAGGAACACGGTGTGCCGACGATTTCAGTTGTACTGGCATGTCGTCGCGAGAATGAATACGAAAAGCTGGACCGCGGAAGGCCTTTGCCTGTTCCTCATCCAATCTCTGTTTCAGAGTTCGATGACTCCGAACTGAGAAAGCTTGTACAGAATCTGTCTGGCAGTGTTGAGAAACGCATCGTCAGCCACTTAGACGTGCGATCCGAAAGTATGCAAGGCCGAGTTCACCGAGGTGCCCGCGCTGTGCCACCAAACGTAATGAATGCTCTGCGTCATCCAGTGATCTGGGGATTCTTTTCAGATCAGAGTGAAGTTGTTCAACAAGAGTGCCTGAATGGCACTCTTGATCTGCTCGCCGCAGCCTACTTTCAGTGGTTCCGCCGCAAGGCCGACATCCGAATACCTGGCCTTGGTGACGAATGCGAATGTGCCCTCAGAGCCGTAGCATGTGCCTTTCCACGGGACGCGAGTCAAATCGGCGAAAAACAACAACACTGGCTTTCGCCTTGCCGTACGATGAACGGCGATGACATTCGATTGGCCAAGCAACTCATGAAAGAAGCGATGACTGCAGGCATCGTAATCGATGTGGAGAATGAAGGCCACAAATGGCGATGGAAGCATACATGGTTGTGCGAATACCTTCGGAAGGAAGACCCATGAATATTGAAAAAGAACCGGCAGATGTCGCAGTACAACTGTTGGCGGAGCTTCACGCAGCCAGGTCCGTTGGCCAATTCGTCTCTTTACTGAATCGACTTGATCAAAGGAAGGGAGATCTTGAAACGGAGACTGCGGCGGGAATCGCGCGCGAGGCACTGGGCCAACTGGCGGAGCTGACTGAAAGCACACCCGAAGTTGCAGGCCAAATCATGGTCACACATCTGCTTCCATGGTGTGCGATGCGGCGGGACAGCGGAAGGACGTCGTTTGCGGGTCATGAGTTTCGAGAACTACTGAAAGACTGGATTTATGGATTTCCTCAGAATCAGATCGGCCCGCTGCGAGAATTTGTTCTGAACGACGTCTGCAAGAGGCTGAGAACTGAGCCAACGAAAGAATTGCTATGGGTGGTAGCAGCCATCGGTTACCGAAGCGACGAGGTAACCGACATCGTTCGGCCAATATTGTTTCAGCGTGGTGATCTTTCGGACCTAGCGCTTGGCGTATTCGCAGGACTGGGCGCTAACCTGGAGGACCGCGATGTGCTGTTGGACTGTGTTCAGGACAAGCTGGCCACGGGTGAAGAAACTCGTGGGATGATTATTGCAATACAAGAATTAGTGGGTCCGCATCGCATCGAACTGGCGACAGAATTCCTAAGACGGGCGGCGGAGAAGTCTTTCGCTGCCGAGTACTCTCACGACTTCGCGCTCACCGTAAGCACCGTGACAACGGCCGTGAATCGATGTCCAGCAGACATGGCTGCTCACAATCAAATCTGGGGCATACTGCGTCATCATTTCAAAACGGTACGAGCGACCGACAAGTACGCCTCAAGCTGCAATACAAACGCAGTTGTCCCGGACTGTGTTCAATGGTTGTTAAATGATGAAGTGGACGGCAATCGTGAAATCGGCGATTACAGTTTAATGTCCCATTTGGGAAAACTGACGAAACCAGAGCAGTTGGCTGGCTGGGACGAGGTGTCTTCATCGGAACTTGCCGATTTCCTGCGAAGTGTCGCAATAAGCGACTCAAAGATGAAGGGGCAATATGCGACAACGGTGTCTCGACTCAAGAAGGAAACGTGGGAAACAGCATTGACCCTTGGCAAATCAAACGTGATTGGATGGATCGACGCTGCCATAATGAACGAATCCAATCCGTATGTGGCACATGACGTCGCAGATATCGTCGCGTGCCTGCAGATTGATGAACCTCCCCGACGATTATTGGCGGCGATTGTGTCTTCTGAGAAGGTTGACGACGACAACGGACATTTTTTTCGCCAGACAGGTTTCATTGAAATTGCTCGATCCAGTGGATCACGTCAGGCATTTGAATCGCTGCTGCATTTCCAACTCACTCAAGGCGATGCTGTCCTGTTGTCTACCATTGATGCAATTACCGATGTGTCGGTTTCAAGAATCGATGCGGGCGATACTGACGTTGTCGAAAAAGTGCTGGAAATGACATCGCCGTCCGTGCCAAAACACAATCGGGATGCGGCGGTCTCAGTTTTTTCTAAGTTGTCAAAGAAAAGACTTGTCGCCAAGACGCAGTCTGAACGGTTGCGTGACTTCGTCACACGTGACGACATCCACGAGTACTCACGCCGAGAGACAATGGAGGCGATTGGCTTTTTCGAGTCGCTGGACTCAGAGAAATGGAGTGACTGGGTCCGAAGAATCGCCCGGAGTGACAATGATGAAGAACTGCGCTTCCGCGCGTGTGAATCGCTTATTCGGCAAGGGTGGTTGATTGCCGAAGACGAAGTTTGGTTGTTCAAACATCTTGGGCTTGCTGAGAACGAATTTGGAATCCGAGTGGAGGGAACTGTGAATGGATGGCAGGCGTTCCTGATCGGGCTGCTGTTTCAAGGCGACCGGATTCGGTTCTGTGGCCCAGTATCAACGATTATTGCCGAGTGCCAGACGGACGTCGTTTACCAGGTGTTGAACTCACTCCGATTCCTCGGTACAGCGTGCCCGACGGCCATTGCAGACACACTAGCCCGTCGAATCCTCACGACAAACAACAAAGCGTCGGCTGACACCGAGTTCTTCCGCGTACTTGGCGAAGTTGCTCCATCAAAAACGTTGTCCCTCGCCAAAGCTGCGAACTGGAGTGGTTGGTTGGTGGAGGCTCGCGTGGCGCTTTGCGAATCGATTTGGAATGTCGGCCGAAACGACGAGAGCATTTACCCTGAGGCGAAGGAATGTCTACAACAGTTCATGCAGGATGCCGCGTTTCCAGTGCGCCGCTCTGCCTGTCGCGCACTGGCCGATTTGGACATGTCCGCTCTGGAGACGGTTTGCCGAATTTGGCAACAGTCAACGGACGTCGATCTCAGAAAACGCGCCGCGGAGGCTATGGAGTGGTTTCCAGCCGATTCATATCCAGATGAAATGATTGAGGAATTTGGTTTTGGGTGGGATGCAGAGCGATCAGTTCGTGAGATTTGGAAGACGGTCCTTCTGAATCGGCGTCAACGCGGCTGGGCGAACCAATACACGGCACGCCTGGTGTCGGCGTGCGGTGCTGGCAACCACTCGGTCCTGACAGAATATCGGTACGGAAGAGCCTTGGCGAGGATTGGCGATGACGCATGCATAACGAGACTTGAAGAACTACTTGCAACAGACGCGCTGTGTCCCAATGTCAAACACTGGCTGGAAAAGATTGCTAAAGAGACCAGGCAGAATTGGAGAAAAGTGACCGAAGCATGGCCACAACCGTGGTCGACAGAAAAGGGTACCATTGAGGAGTTGGACGCAGAGATTCTGATCCAGGATGGTGGCCCTCACCCGGTTCGACTTTTCCTTTGGTGTCATCATCGATCGGGACCGTCCGACCTATGCGAATGGGGAGGAGTCGCTAAGTTTGTCGATGGGAGGAGCCGATTCGGTCTTGCACTTGCGACGCAACTTGAGATTCGCATTGCCGGTCGATCTCCGGCATTTGCAACGGTGTTCGGTTATCACTTCGGTAGCCACGCAAATGCACAATTGACTTTCGGCGGTAAGAGTCCGTATCCGACTGCGACCCACGCAGAACGCCTGGAAGGCGATGGGAGCCTTGCCGAAATAGTTGCCCACATACTTCAGAATTTGCAGCTCAAGTTAACGGCCACCGGAGATGACGATGCCCGACAACGCTTCCAGGCAGTTCTCGAACGCACGAGTCTCTCGTTCGAATTCAACCTTGAATCCGGGACTGCGGCAAAGACAAAGATTGTTTGTCAGGAAACGGCGCTGGTAACGCGGGCCATGGCAGACCTGCTTCCGGCAGGGTCCGATTCTGCAAGTGCGCTCGCGCGCGTTGCCAGCATCATGTTTGCAAGAGAGGGACTTACACTGGAACTATCTGCCGACGAAGTGGAAGAATTCGCAACCGTAGCGCGTTCTGGCGACGCTGATTCACCGGACGAATTATTGTTTTGGCTGATGGACCGAGTTGTCACTACCAGAAAAAGCGATAAAACGCGCCGGCGACTGACGATATGAGTGTGAATCAGGCAGCACGGGTTCGTTGGCTGTTTGCGAATACGGCGTTCAGTGTTTCAGATTCAGCGGCCGCGACGGCGGGGTAACCCGCCGCAAATCGGCGGTACCAAAACTCTCGACGATTTGTGGATAGCGATTGCCACACAGCCGCGAACTCACCTTTGGACATCGGCGGGGAATCAGCGCGGCGCCAGTGATTGGGCGGAATTACGACGCGGAGCTGGGACGCATAGTCACAATACAGCTCGTACAAAGAATCAGGTTCGTTGTTTGACATGTATCGACTCCATTCGATGACGAAGTCGCGAATGTTAACACTTAGCCAATTCCACGAAAATACGAGATCCGGGCCTCGGGAACACCATCCAAAACAGGGCAACGGACACCCATTGTCACTTCGGTACTGTCGTCACTGGTCGTTGGCAACCGGCCAGTTTTCAACCGTTTTCTGCGGGTTGTTGCGATGACGGCGATGCGTGGATGTCAGCTGATATAGAGACGAATGTTTGGCGTGGTGCTGGTTCGTTGGCATCCCCCTTGTCGGGGTCGGGTGACTTCCGGCTTCGCTGATCGCTGCGGTTCTGCTGGTGCGGGAACTGCCCCGGCGTTTCCCTGATGCGGAAGCGGAGGCTGAACTGGGGTTCCGGGTTTTATCGCGAGCGGCTGTTTTCTGTTTGTGGGGACACGTCGAGGGCCGTCAAGGCAATGGCGTGGACTTAAGGCGAGCGGGGGATGTCAATCCCCTGATATTCGTCGCGAACCCAGGCAAATCAGGGGACTCACGTCCCCCGCTCGCCGTTGGAATTTCTTAAGCCCACGCCATTGGGCCGTCGAGGGGCGGGGTCGTGCCGTCAAGGGGCGCTGTACTACTAACGATCAGAATCGTTGCGTGACACAAAGAAATCTGGCGGAGGACCCATCGTCGCTGGAGTCGCATTTTTGACCACGGATGTCAC
>JAYTAK010001270.1:0-13475 GCA_043737515.1 Candidatus Kuenenia sp.
TCTTCGGACAGCAGGCGACTTTCCCGCAGACGCTGCAGGAACACGGTCCATGAACAGGGCAAGGCAGATCCTGACGAACGGCTCAATCCGCTGGACGACGCATCGGTCAGAATCGATGGCCTGGCGGCTTCCAGTGCCGCATTCAAGTCGATCTGCAGAACCGTACGATCCAGTTCCGGCCAGCGATTCAGATACGTCTCAAGATCGATTGTCTGTCCGCTTGCCACTCGGCACTGAATATCAATCGCGGCCAGATGCTGGAGCAGGGCAGGGCGGAGCTGTGATTCTGAGTCTGCTGCGGCAGCTTCGATGCTCAGAGGCTGTTTCCGTTGCCATGCACGCTCAAATCGATCGCAGACAGTCTGGATCTGCTCGATCTGTTGACAGGTGAGTGATTTGTGCAGTCCAACGCTCAAGTGGCTGGTGCTTTCGGGGTTTGAGTTCCGGAACCATCGCGGATACGTGATGTTTTCGCTCAACCGGACAGCGAACACAACCATTTGTTCCCGTGATTTCCGTGTGAGACGTCAGAAACTGCGAATGATAGTCCGCGCGATCCAGCCGATCCCTTGACGTTGTCGCCGTGTCCGCGACACTTGTCACTCCGGCACCAATGCGTGCCGTGGTCTTGTCATGTGTTCACTCAGGAGTTCTTCGATGTCGCAGCGTTTTTTCACCGGTTTGATTTGCGTCGTGCTTGTTTTGATTTGCGTCGTGCTTGTATCGTCTGCCGCGCAGGCAAACGACTGGACTCAGTGGCGCGGACCGAATCATAACAATGTGGCGGAAGCAGGGCAGGGCGTTCCTGCCGAATGGAGCGAAACAAAAAACGTGATTTGGAAAGCGGATGTTCCCGGTCGCGGCCATGCCTCACCAGTCATCACGGGCAATACCATCGTGCTATGCACTGCGGATGATCGAAGTCAGTCGCAGTCGGTGATCGCGTTTGATCGCAAATCGGGCAAGCAATTGTGGATGACCCCGATCAGTCAGGGAGGATTTGCACGGGCTCATGAAAAAAACACATACGCCTCAGCAACCCCGGCAACAGATGGAACGCTGATTTTTGCCACGTTCTGTCATCACGAAAAAATCGAAGCCGTGGCTCTCGACATGAAAGGCAAGATCGTCTGGCGAAAAGACGTCGGTGGATTTCGTCCGAAGCAGTACGAGTACGGTTATGCCGCTTCGCCCACGATTTACAAAGACAAACTGATCGTCTCGGGAGATTGCGACACGATCGCCTGGGTCAAAGCATTGAAGATTTCCGACGGCAGCTTCGCATGGGAACAGCAACGCGAAAAAATGCTCAACTGGTCATCCCCGATCGTGGCCAGCATTTCAGGTCGCGATCAGTTACTGCTGAGCGGAACTCATAAGATCGCATCCTATGACCCGGCAACGGGCAAGCCGCTGTGGAGTACGCCGTGTCTCACGATGGCAACTTGTGGCACTTGCATCTGGGAAGGCGATCTTATCTTCGCGAGCGGCGGTTATCCAGACCCGGAAACAGTCGCCGTGAAAGCTGACGGCTCGGGAGTTGCCTGGAAGAACAAGGTGAAGTGCTACGAACAGTCGATGGTGGTCCATAACGGTTACCTGTATGCCTTCGCCGACAACGGTATTGCGTATTGCTGGAATGCAAAGACAGGTAAGGAAATGTGGAAACAGCGACTGAGCGGCCCGGTTTCCGCTTCACCGCTGCTGGTCGGAGACACGATCTTCGCCACGAACGAAGCCGGAACAACCTGGGCGTTCAAAACCAATCCGGATCAGTACGAACAGGTCGCTGAGAATCAACTTGGTAATTCCGCGTTTGCGTCGTTTGCTGCGGTGGATGGTCAGTTGTTTATTCGAGCGGCCAAGGGTGATGGGGCAGGGCGGAAGGAAACGTTATACTGTATCGGGAGCAGGTAAATGGGGATCATCTACACGGAGATCGCACTGCGGAACGCACTGGATTCACGATTGCAGCCGTATGTCACCAAAGCGCTGGTTGACACGGGCGCATTATTGTTATGCATCCCGGAACATGTCGCCACGCAGTTAAAGCTGCCGACGCTGCAGGAACGAGAAGCCACGACTGCCGATGGCAAACGACACGTGTGTCCGTACGTTGGCCCAGTGGAAGTCACGTTTGGCAATCGATCGTGTTTCGTCGGTGCGTTGGTGTTGGGCGATGAAGTCATTCTCGGTGCCGTTCCCATGGAAGACCTCGACCTGATCATTTCCCCAGCCGCTCAGACGGTCGAAGTGAATCCCCAAAGCCCAAACCTGCCCATGGCCCTGGTGAAATAAACGGAGCCTTGATGTCTGTCCATCCTGAGATTGTGGTTGTCGGTGCCGGTGTGGTTGGGCTTACGACCGCATTAAAGCTGGCCGAACGCGGCGTATCGGTCACGCTGCTGGATCGGCAACTGGCTGGACGTGAAGCGTCGTGGGCCGGAGCCGGGATGCTGCCGCCAGGCAATCCCGCCAATGCCGTCACGCCTGAAGCGCGACTGCGATCTTACAGTCATGAACTGTGGCCGGAGTTTGCTGCTGACCTGGCTGACAGGACAGGCATTGATACGGGCTACCATCTCTGCGGGGCGATCGAAGTCTGTTCGCGTGATAACCTGAATGAATTCCAGCAACACGCGGCGCAATGGCAGGCCGAAGGCGTTCGAGTCGAACGGCTGTCAGCAAACGAGATTCAGCGCCATGTGGCAGATATGGATGGTCAGTTCGAGCATGCCATCTTTCTGCCGGATTTCGGTCAGATGCGAAATCCGCGGTATCTCAAAGCGTTGAAGGCTGCATGCCTGCAGCGCGGCGTCGAAATCCTGGAACATGTTCACGCACTGGATATCCGTCAACACGACGATCGCATTTCAGAAGTGCGCATCGGCGAACGAAGGCTGCAGTTTGATCGCATCTGTTTTTCCGCCGGCGCCTGGACAGTGTCGCTGCTGCAGCCCCTTGGGTTTTCGATTCCCGTCAAACCGGTGCGAGGTCAGATCGTACAGCTCCAATTGCCGTCACAGCCGTTTCGATGCGTGATTGAACTCGGCCGATGTTACCTTGTACCGAGACGCGATGGATTGATCCTGATCGGTTCAACCGAGGAAGACGCTGGCTTTGCGAAGCATACAACGACAGAAGGCGTCGCCGGATTACTGGACTTTGCAAAGTCACTGGTACCTTCTCTCGCGCACGCCGAAGTTGTGCATACGTGGGCCGGACTGCGGCCAGGATCTCCGGATGAATTGCCTCTGCTTGGACCGGTGCCCGGATTCTCAAATGCGTATATCGGTGCGGGTCACTTTCGATCTGGATTGCAGATGTCACCCGCGACGGGGACGATCCTGGCCGACTTGATGCTTGGCGATATGCCTGCGATTTCGCTGGACGGATTGCACGCCGATCGATTCGCCTCGCATCCCGCTTTATCTCTGGAGTCGGATTAGATCCTTTCTTCCCCACATCTGTACTACTAACGACTGATTTCTTGTTGTCCCGGGAAATGGCAGAACGATGAGGGCAGAACAATAAACCGCAAAGACAAACGCTTCTAATCGTTCTGGCCCCATCATTCTGCCAAAGTCCGGAGGATTGAGCGCAGACGTGTCAACAAAGACAGCGAAGAGATGGACGAACAGGCAGAACACATGGCACAAAGGGTTTTGGTTGCGGCCTGAAGGGCCGCGCTGGGCTTTTTGCGCGCATCTTTTCGACCGAAGTTCTTTCGGATTTCGAGATTCGGATTTCGGATTTCGGATTTGCGGCTTCGCCGCCCTAGACTGTTGTGTTTCCATCTTCACCTTTGCCCTGCCCTCCAGGCGTTTCCGTTTGAAAGTTTGAAAGTTTGAAAGTTTGAAAGTTTGAAAGTTTGAAAGTCGTTCCGTGCGAGCCGTGATTCAGCGAGTGACCGAAGCGTCCGTGACCGTGGACAACATTGTCGTCGGCCAGATTCAGCGCGGATTCCTCGTTCTGCTGGGAGTCGCTGAAGTAGATACGCAGGAGGAAGTGATCTGGATCGCCGGCAAGATTGCGGGCTTGCGCATCTTCGAGGACGCAGAAGGCAAGATGAATCTGGCTCTTGCAGATGTCGGAGGTGCTGTGCTGCTGGTGAGCCAGTTCACTCTGTACGGCGACTGTCGCAAAGGACGACGTCCCAGTTTTGTCGAAGCGGCTCGACCTGAAAAAGCCAATCTCCTCTACAACAGTGTCGCCGCAGAGTTGAAGGGACACGGACTGCGGGTCGAAACCGGCACATTTCAGGCTCACATGGAGGTCCGACTGCTCAACGATGGCCCGGTGACATTGCTTCTCGACAGCCGAAAGACCGAATAGCACCTGGTCAGACATGCAAAGATGGGGTTTGGGTGGCCGGGGCTGGACTGAGCGAAGCGAAGGAAGCCACGGGGTTTCGGGCTATCGCCCTCCAACCCCGGCCACCCCGAAATCAAGATTTGACAGACTACTCCCTTCGGCTGGCGTGGCGGCGAAACGGAACAGTTCACCGGCAGTAACTGCCGGAATTCCACATCGGAAAAACGCTCTTTCCCTCATTGCCGCAGCCCTCCTATACTTCTGAACCGCATTTGCGGGTCCGGAACAGGTCAAGGAAGGCAGGCAATGACCGCGCACAGTATCGTAGATCTCGTCGCATTGGCCATTTTGCTCTATTGTGCCGTTAAGGGTGCATCGCGCGGGTTGCTTTCGCAACTGTCGTGGGTAATTGCGCTGTTGTTATGCTTCAAGTTTTCTGGCACGCTGGCACCAAAGATCGAACCGATGATCGGCGTGGCACCGCCATTGAAACAGTGGCTGGCGATGCTGGCCGTGTATGTCGGGCTTTGCGGTGTGTCGTTTGTCGTCGCGGGGATGCTGAGCAGTTGGATGGCGAAGGCAAAGATCATCGATTTTGACAAGCACCTCGGCGGAATCCTGGGATTCGTTAAGGGTGTCATCATCTGCATGACAATCATGTTCTTTGCCATCACCATGTCCGTTCCAATGCGAGAAATTGTGAGCCAGACGTATTCCGGCTATGCAGCGGCGATCATCCTGCACAATTCCCGGTATCTGATACCTCTGCTGCCTGAACACGCCGTCCCGACCGTGCGCAACGTCATCGACGACTTCAACAAGTCACTGCAACCTCGAATCGATGACCTGAGCGGCGCGACGCCTGCTGAAGCCGACACGTTCGGATCCGACCCATCTGCGACAGGCCCATCATCGAGCAGCGGAAACGGGCTTGACCTGTCTGGCCTGTTTCCCGATGGATTGCGAGGAGGCAAATCGACAAGCGGCACCGGAATTGGCGACACTTCGCCCGCCGCAGGAGAACCGTCGCTGGAAGATCTCCTGAGCCAGGTGCCGACGAGTCTGCGAAAAAATCTGAACGACAAGGCGATGGACATCCTGCGAAACTCGACCGCAGAGGAAAAACAGCGTCTGTTGAACCAATTGAGCGACTCGGTGCCGCAAAATGCCGGGTCGATTTTGACCGACTTCCTGAGCGGTTCGACAGGCACAAACGGGCAGGGCAGTCCGGTTTCGTCGGCTCCAACGCAACTCGGTCAGAATGAGTCCTCATTGCTGAACGAAATCGCCGGGATTTACAGCCAGCGAAACGACATTGTCGCGAAGTCCAAAGAGTACCTTGCGGGGCTTCCGGGCGACGTTCAACGGCGAGTACTGCAGGACTGGCACGCCGACGCCATGGGACTCAATGACCCGGATCCGGGCACGGATGTGAACACCATAATTGACGACCGAATTGTGCGACAACTCAAGCGAGCCAACATCTCATTGGATCGCCTTAACCTGAGCCTGCGAACTCGGCTGAGTCAGGCGACGCGATGACCGCGTCGACGATGGCCGCAGGCACGCTTTCGAGATAACTTCGCGGTCAGATTCCTGGCACGGAAGAATCGCCAGCGACGCGATTTCTGACCGCCACTGTCAACGTCATGCAGAATCAACGCTGGCAGCGGGGCAGGATTTTACCCCTGAAAAAACGGGCCTTTTTGATGATTAACATAACATAACGGACATTATCGGACGTTACGTCTAGCGTTTTCGGGATCCCCTGTGTGCTGAGAACAGAATGCAAACCGATGCATACGATCGATGTCCGGTGATCCAGAATCACAACGGCAACCGTGGACTTCACCCGAATTGCAAGGCGACCAGTCTCGGGCATACTCGTGCTCGCAGGCAAGCAGAACTTCGCCCTGCCCGGTCGATAAACTCCGAACTCAATTTCACCAATATGTCGCATGGGTCCTGGGCGACTGATCTCGATACAGCCAGCTTCTTTATTCGCCGACGATCCGGCGATGCGTCACCGGATTCCCGATCAGGCCGAAGCGGCGGATCCGTCTTCGTGAAAGACGCCGATTCGGCGAGTGCGCTGATAGCGGCGTTCAAGCAGATCCGGAATCGAAAAGCTGTCCAGGTTCTGCAGCGATTCAATCAGGCGTGCCTTCAGGGTCGTGGCCATCTTGAAATGGTCCCGATGAGCACCGCCAAGCGGTTCCGGGATGACTTCATCAATCACGCCCAGTTGAGTCAGATCTTTACTCGTGAACTTCAGCGCCTTGGCAGCTTTGTCGGCGTGCTTGGAACTCTTCCACAGAATGCCGGCACAGCCTTCCGGGCTGATCACGGAATAGTATGCGAATTCCAGCACGGCCACATGATCACCCATGCCGATCCCTAAAGCACCGCCGGAACCACCTTCGCCGATCACGACGCAGATAATCGGGACTTCCAGCGTGGACATGTCACGCAGGTTGACGGCGATGTTATACGCCTGACCCCTTTCTTCCGCACCGATCCCCGGATAAGCGCCGGGTGTATCGATCAGGCAGATGATCGGCAGACCGAAGCGGCTGGCCATTTCCATCTTTTGCATCGCCTTGCGGTAGCCTTCGGGATGTGCACAACCGTAGCAGCACTCGTTGCGCTCTTTCAGGTTGCGGCCCTTATGATGTCCCACGAACATCACTTTTCGGCCAGCCAACCGGGCAAACCCGGTCACAATCGCTCGATCATCGCCAAACGCTTTGTCTCCATGCAATTCGACGAATTCATCAAACACAAGTTCCAGATAATCAGGTGTTTGCGGGCGATCCGGATGGCGTGCGACATAAACCGTCTGCCATGGATCCAGATTCGCATAGCGTTCGCGGGTCATTTGAGTCAACTCGACCCGCATTCGCCGCATGATCTCCTTTTCAGCGGGAGTGGGATGCTGCTGCGATTCGAGCTTCAAAAGCCGCTCTTCCAGTTCGTACAGCGGCTTTTCGAACGATAATTGATGCAGCGCAGCCATGAACTTGACCCAAACAGTAACCAAAAGACGAGCAAAACACCAAACACGATTCCTGCCGGAGCATCGTCGAAAATCGCCTGATCACGGCTCAACCAAACTTCGTTCCCGAATCAGAACCCGGAAACTCTACGGGATTTGCGGGTTTGTGAAAATGCCACCAATGAATCCAGTCGCGAAACGCAGGCGATTTCTGCCGATTATGACCAGAGTCCAGAAATTTCAGTCAGAGACAATAGAGCCAACGGAATCCATGCACACAGTTGAGGCGAATTGGCAGACAGGGGATTATGGGTGATTTGAATAAAATACGTAAAGCATTAAAGAACATCCGGCAATTCGGTCATGAATTCCAGATTCGGATCCAGCGCTGGATCTTCCGCTGCTGAGGTAGGCATACGTCGCTCCAACGGCAAGAGCACAGTTTTAGGCACGGGAGCAGCAGATGAATCTTTTCCCGGCGGAACCTGCGGTGTCACCTGCTGCTGTGGCTGAACGGGTTGCTGCGGAGATGGTGGTTGAACCGGCTGCTGCGGAACTGGCTGCTGTTGTGGCATCGGCTGCTGTTGTTGCTGCGGAACTGGCTGTTGCATCGGCATCTGTCCCGGCATCATCTGCATTGGCTGACCGGGCATCTGCATTGGCTGACCGGGCATCTGCATGGGGTACGGCTGCATTCCCGGCATCATCTGGCCCGGCATCATGCCCGGATGCATCATTCCCGGCATCGGCTGGCCTGGCATCATACCTGGATACATCATTCCCGGCATCGGCTGGCCCGGCATTCCATACTGCATCTGAGGCATCATCACAGGCGATTGTTGAGGTGCTGCGGCTGCGGGTTTTGCGCCGGTTTTCTTCACGGCTTCCATTTCTCCGATCGGTGCCGTCAGCCGCTTACTCTTCTTCGGCTTGGCGGGTGCCTCCAGACCGCGCGAGACGCGATCGGCATCGGCTCGACTGTCCAGTCGCTTATCGACGCTCAGGCTCTCATTCGCTTTTGCATCCTTAATCTTTCGAGCATGCAGCTCAGCCGGATCTTCTACAAAGCAGCGAACATTTCTAAAGAGCGACATCACTTCCCGCATTTCCGCAGGACGATCCTTAGGTTTCTTAGAGATCAGCTTGAGTATCAACGCGTCCAGTTCCGGCGCGACGTTCGGATTCATCACAGCGGGTGGCGAAGGGGCTTCGCTGAGATGTTTTGCCAGCAAATCGCTGGGATTGAGCCCTGCAAATGGTGGAGCGCCCGTCGCCAGTTCGTAGATTGTAATGCCCAGACTGTAAATGTCTGATTGCGGGGTTGGCGATTTCTTCAGGATGATTTCCGGGGCAATATAAGTTCGCGTCCCCATGATGTTTTTCTGCTTGCCACCAACCAGTTTCATCACGCCGGTCTTAATTCGCGTGGCCAGAGAAAAATCGATCACGCGCACTTCTCCCGTCTTATTGACGAGCACATTGTCCGGCTTAATGTCGCGGTGCAGCCAGCCCTTTTCATTCATATGCACAAATGCCTGACACATGGCTTCTACAATTTTTTTCAGACGCGACTGCGTTTCCGCAAGATTGCCGGTGATTTGCGTCTTCAGGCTGGGCGCACGGAAATAGTCCATGATGAAGAAGCCGTGATCCCGGTTCACCTCAATTTTGTGGTATCGAATCATTGAGGGATGCTCAAACAAAGCTCCAACCTTGAATTCATGCTTCAGGACATTCTTGGTCACTGAATCCTTCAGCGCATCCGGAAGGAGCAGCTTCATCGCCAGAGGCACGGTGGAGCCCGCCTGAGTCACTTCCCAGATTTGAGTCGATTTGCCGGTCGCCACACAGTTTTTAAGCTCGTAGCCACCGATCAGGTTTTGGTTTTCGCTCACGAGTCTGTCTCCCGCACGATTCTGGGTCACGAAAGTATCCGACGGTCCGAAATTGTCACGTCCGCCGACCATGATAGGATATCGTCACGTTTTCGGCGACTCTGCGGAGTATACGCAGGGCGACAGGGGGTGCGTGAAGCCGAAACTGCCAACTTACGGCAGCTCGGCGGAGAGAATCCCGGCCTCAAGTCTGCCGCGTTCCGGCCCGCCAGTATCCATCGTTGAATTGTGGATTCGGGCTCGATCTGACATAGTCCCGTCGTACAGGTATTCAGAATTCAAACGGATTGTCGAATATCTGCATCGTGACGCAGGCTCAATTGTCAAAGCCCCCTGCCCTCCCAACGTCCTTTTGCCCACCGTCCTTTTGAGAGTCGTCTTATGGCGCTGCCGTTTTCCAATAGCCCAGTCAGCAGGTTCGTGCGTGCGGCGATTGTCGCGGGATTCATCTGTCAGGCATGGACTGCAATCGCATCGGCAGCGGAATCTGTCCAGCACTCGATGTTTGCAGGATCACTCATCCAGCCCGGCGACGACGAGGGCGATATTCTGCGACGCTTTGAAGTCCAGTTGCTGACGACGAATCAGACTTACTTCTTCCACGTGATTGATGACGCGCGCCATGGATGCCCGTGGTCGGACAGCTTCGGTCGCACAGGCCCCGCAGTCGGCACGGATACGGTCCAGCCGCATCTGGTCTACGATTACGATGGGCACGCTTATCTGATCGGACTGCCGCCGTTGGTTGTAACATTGCCGGCAGCCCTTGAGCCGGATGCGACATGGGAGCAAGCCGGCTGGCAGATGACAGCGATCGAACAGCGTTCCGTCAACGACGTGCCGGCATGGATCGTGGAAGCACGCGAACGTCGCGGTCGGCAACAGACGCTGACCGTCGATGCTGCCACCGGCATAACGCTTCGCGCGGAAGCCGATGTCTTCATGGGCCAGGGAGATCAGTTCAAACTCACTCTCGCACGTTCATCCGTCAAACCACTTGAACCAGAAGCATCCGACAGGATCGCCGAACTGCAGAATGAGCTTCTGGCATTGCAGACTGCTTTGAAGCGACGCCCCGATGCGCACCTGAGCGAACTTTCAGCGCGGCAGATTGCAGACGTAGTTGCTGTGTCAGATCGATTGACCACACTTGCCACCGGGACACCGCTCGAAATGCTTGTGCGACAAATGAAGGCGGATGTTGAGCAGCAACAGAAACGTCTCGAATCAACCGCAAGCCTTGCCACGAAGCTCATGCATACGGATGCTCCGCAATTTGTGCTGTCGCTGATGGATGGCGGGAAACTGGAATCGGAAAGTCTCAAAGGAAAAACTGTCATCCTGCATTTCTGGGACTATCGCGATGCACCGCTGTCTGAACCGTACGGTCAGACGGGCTATCTGGAGTTCCTGTTCAACCAAAAAAAGAAGATGAATGTGACCGTCGTCGGCGTGAGTACGAATCCCGATCTGCAGACCAAAGAGAACCTCAACCGTGGCCGCCGATCAGTTCGCAAGCTATCTGAGTTCATGAATCTGAGTTATCCGGTCGGTCACGACGATGGCACTCTGCTGAAGGCCTTCGGTGATCCGCGTGATACGCGAGGACAGTTACCACTCTGGATCGTGCTGAATGCAGACGGCAAAGTGGCGCACTACCATGCGGGCTTTTATGAAGTCGATGCCGCGCAGGGACTGAAAGATCTGGAAGCCGTGCTGGCAGAACTGATCCGTGGAAAGTAAGCGGACCGCAATCAACTCACGCGGCAGATCAGCACTTTCAGGTATTCTGTTTCCGGGCAGGTGACGCGGACGGGATGATCAGCGGGCTGACCTCGGTTCTCCAGAACCTGAATATCGCGACCCGTCTGACGAGCCACTTCCGCCAGCATTTCCTGAAATTCATCCCGACTCACAAGACCCGAACAACTGCAGGTGATCAGAATCCCGCCGGGCTTAAGCACCTGCAGACCCAATTGATTCAGCCGCACATAGCCGGTAATCGCTCGATCCATTCCCCCGCGAGTGCGTGCCATGCGCGGCGGGTCCAGAATCACGGCGTCAAACAAGGTGCCCTGCCCTGCCATGGCTTCCAGTGCAGGACGCACATCGTCACGTTGCCATTGACATCGATCCGCGACGCCGTTGAGTTCTGCGTTCGCCTTCGCCAGCTCCAGCGCGGACTCAGAAGAATCGATTCCCAGCACCGACGCCGCGCCGCCAAGTTTCAGAGCGGTGATTCCAAAGCCTCCGGAAAAGCAGAAGGCATCCAGCACTTTCGCATCTTTCAGATACCGACTGGCGGCAAGCCGATTGTCACGTTGATCAAGATAGCAGCCCGTCTTCTGACCCTGCTGCACATCGACACCGTAGCTGACACTGAATTCGTCGATGAACAAAGGTCGCGGAGGTTCCTGGCCCGACAGCAATCCATCGACGACATCCAGACCTTCGGCTTCGCGCATGCCTTTTTCGGTCCGCAGCCAGATTCCCTTTGGATGCACTTCATTCTGCAGCGCCGCCAGGATGGCATCTCGATGCAGGAACAGAGCCAGACTGGTGAATTGCACCAGCAGAAAACCGCCGTAGAAATCCACCGTCAATCCTGACAAGCCATCGGCTTCGCTGAAAATCAGTCGGCAACCGGTATTGGGAGAATTGAGATCAAACATCTGGCGGCGAGATTCGACGGCCTGATAAATCGTCGCCTGCCAGAACGCTGCGTCCAGCGGCCGATCGAGCTGCCATGAGTACAGCCGCGCCACGATGCGACTCGTCGAGTTGAACAGGCCCCAGGCAATAAAGCGCCCCTCAGAATTGACAAGTTTCGCAATCGTCCCTGGCCGCACGTCCTCTGACTTCATCCCGTTAACACGATCGACGGCACCGGCGAACACCCACGGATGGCGACCAAAGAACGGTTGTGCCCTTCGATTCCGCACGACGACTTCGACGAAATCGTGACCCGGCTCAGATGCTGCGATAACGGTTGAAGGCACAACTTCCTGATCAGACATTTTTTCAGCCATCACCGCGCAGAACGCGGTGTTCCATTTCTTCAAGGTAAGCGAGAAGGCGATCACGTTCATTCGCCAGATGACGAACTCGCAACAGCGAACGCACACGCGTGCGAAGTTCCAGGCGATTCACGGGCTTTGTGAGAAAGTCGTCGCAGCCGGCATTCACGGCTTTCTCAATATCCCCGGCTTCGTTCAGCGCCGTCACGATGAGCACCATGATTCCGCGCCGCGCGGCGTCGCCCTTGATTTGTGAGCAGACTTCATAGCCACTCATGCGCGGCATCATGATGTCCAGCAGGATCAGATCCGGCTGATGCCTGTCCACCAGTTGCATCGTTTGCTGTCCGTCCGATGCCATCAGAATCTCGTAGCCTTCATCCGCCAGGTACGCTTCCAGCAATTCACGGTTCTGCTGAATGTCGTCCGCAATGAGGACGCGAGAGGAAGAGATATCAATGTCTGAACTGCTCATCTGGTCTGCCTGATGATCGATGCGATGCGAAAAGTTTTCGGGCTGCGGCTGGCAACCGCCCTGCCCTGCTTTCGGCGCTGACACGTACCGGCGGGCTGACACCCGCCGCTCGCCGGGGCGAGTCGCCGGCCAACAACGGCGGAAGTATAGAGGAAGCAACCTGCCGAGAAAATGCTGAGCGGTTCGCTCCGCATTTATGGCGAATCAGAACGATCGCATCAGCAGAGACCAGTCAGCCATGCACCGCACTGCCCGGCTTTTGGCAGCCTCGGCTCCATCCACGGTGTCGTCGATTTCGTCCGCTGCCGTCGGAAAAGGAGCCCAGAAGCCTGCTTCCGTCAGCGATTTGCGGCTCAACTCCCGAAGCACCTTCGCCTGGGTTCCCGCAGTCGCATCCAGCAGCAGCACCGAGTGCCCTGCCCCTTCGACGCCCTGAATTTCGGCACTTGTAAACCAGCCATCGGTCAGCGCGATGCCACGGATCGTCGAAGGTCCGCCAAAGACACATTGCCACGCCAGTGATGATTGTGGGCGATCAGCCACGACCACAACGCGCCGCAGATCGGCTCCGGCCTGCGAGACCAATGCTCGAATCGTCGTCAGCACCAGCGGAATATCGCCCGTCGTCAGCCGCGATGATTCCGGATTTTGCGGAATCGCGACCGTCAGGCAATGCGACTTCAGCACCGGCCCCCAGCGGCGCACGATGTCTTCTTCGCTTGTCGCATCGGCCGACAGCAGAATGATGATGCCGGGCATCACGGGACTTGCATCCGACG
>JAYTAK010001271.1:0-5835 GCA_043737515.1 Candidatus Kuenenia sp.
AATTCGCGACACAAAAATTTCATCCAGCGACAACGCGGAATCATCCACGACCGTCGCACCAATCGCTTCGGCGGCTCGCCGAAGCTGTTCCGATTCGCCATTGCAGACATACGTCCACTCAGCGCCGCCACCTTCACAGGCCAGGGTTCCCACGAGTGCAGGAGGCTGCGACATGGCCTGCCGAAATCGCAATGTCATGCGGCGATGCGATTCCTTGATTTCGTCCATGCTTGCCGTCAGTATGATGCGTCCCTCGTGAATAATGGCCACGCGATCCGCCACGCGTTCCACTTCGTCCAGCAGATGCGAAGAAAAGAACACCGTCCGACCTTCGTCCGCGATCGTCCGGATAATCGCTCCCAGAATGTCTCGGCGAACAACAGGGTCCAAGCCGGATGACGGCTCGTCCAGAACCAGCAACTCCGGTCGATGCGCGAGTGCGACCAATAAACCTGCACGCGCTCGTTGACCTCGCGAAAGAGTCTTCACTTTCGCCTTCGGGTCGAGGTCAAATGCTTCTTGCAACTCTTCAGCGTATTTGGGGTCCCAGTTCGGGTAAAACGCCTGAGTATACCGAATCAGTTCATGGACTCGCATCCAGTTCGGCAAGTCGCGGTCTTCGGACAGATACCCGATGCGGCCGAGGACACCCACCGGATTCTCGATGGGATCAAGCCCGAACACTCTGACCAAGCCTGATTGAGCCTTGAGCATGCCGAGAATATGGCGGATCAGTGTTGTCTTGCCGGCACCGTTGCCGCCGATGAGGCCGAATACGCCGCCGCGCGGAACGATCAGCGACAAATCGTTGAGGGCAATTTTGCGGTCAAAATGTCGTGTCAGCCGTTGCACCTCGACGATGGGCGGGGCTGCGGATGGAAAAGGATCAGACATCGGATGGCTCCTTGAGTCGAGAGGAATTCATGACGGTCGATCGCTGGTGTACAAGTTTGATCACATCATCCAGATTGACGTCCATCTGCAGTGCTTCGGCCAGCAACTGGTCAATCCGCTCGGTCAGTATTTTCATGCGTTCACGTCGAGCCAGGGGCGATCCCTGGTCGGTGACAAATGTCCCGGCGGTTCGTCGTTTCTCGACAATCCCCGCCAGTTCCAGTTCCCGGTACGCGCGGGCGATGGTGTTGGGATTGACGACCAGCTTCTCAGCCAGCACGCGGATCGGAGGCAATTCTTCGCCCGCCACCAGCCGTCCCGCAGCCACCAGATACTTGACCTGATTGACGACCTGCAGGTAGATCGGAACTTTGTCGTGAGTCGTGATATGAATCTGCATGACCTGATTCTCCTTCGCGGACACTTGTATTAAGGCAATAATACAATACGGCCGGCGTGCGTCAAGGGACGTTCGAAAATATTTCTGCCTCAGTCGGAAGATCCCTGAAGCAAAGCCGCAGGCCAAATCATCGCAGTCGAGTGGCGTGTAAATCGTTGCTTGACACGTAGGCGACGTCGCTCCGCGACTCGCATTTACACCAACGCACCGATATTGAACAACGCCACGATGCTTAGGCCCAACGGCGTGGACTTGAGCAAATCCAACGGCGAGCGGGGGACGTCAGTCCCCTGATTTGCTTGGGTTCGCGACGAATATCAGGGGATTAACATCCCCCGCTCGCCTTAAGTCCACGCTACGATGCTTATGCCACACGGGTGGCTCAACAAAGATCGAAAGATGTCGTCGAGCCAGCGTCGAAATTCTGCGAAATCGGCTTGGTTGCTCGAACGCCCGGCAATGTGCATGTAAACTGAGGACTCTGTCGTCTGGCGATTTCAGGATGTTGGTGTGATCAATGGCAGCTTATCCCCTCAGATCAATCCTGTGGTTCGTCCTTCGAATTGGCGGATTGATCGCCGTGTGCCTCTTCCTGATTGCCAGGGCTCCGTCTACCGTCGAACGTGACCGACTCGAAAAGCACGGCGTCGTCTTGCAGTTGGATGAAACTGGACAGATGGTGGTGGGTGTCGAACTGACGGAAGACATGTTCTATGATGAATTCCTCAATGACATCTCCGCGTTGAATTCCATCCGGTCTGTTCGCCTGAAACAAGTCTCATGTTCCGACGAGTTGTTCAGCGTGATCGCTGGCCTGCCGAATCTGCGTTCGGTGTCATGCCAGGGTTGCACGATCTCGGACGAGCAATTGGCGATGCTGCAGAACGTACAACTGGAAGTGATCGATTTGAGTGACACGACGGGGCCGCATCATGGACTGCTGGCCCTTGGGTCACAGGAAAATCTGATAAGAGTGGTGCTTCGTGGTTGTCAGTGGTTCGCAGATGATGACCTGCGACTGATGCCTTCATTTACGTTGCTCAGGGGTCTTGACATTTCAAAAACATCAATCACGGACGACGGACTTGCTCCGCTGGCATTCTGCGTCAAGCTGAGTTATGTAGACTTGACTGGCTGCGGTCAACTGACGGGTGCTTCTCTGAACCGGCTCAAACTCTGCGTAGGACTGAAGACAGTCGTGATGCAGGACGTCCCGGTATCCCTCAGTGCCGCCGTTGAATTTCAGGCGGCTCGTCGTGACGTGAATCTTTCGTACGACCAGATCCTTGCGCCGGATCTTCTTCGGCTGATTCGAACAGGATCAAACACCGTAAAGACAACCGTAAAGACAACCGAAAGTGTTGGAGACATCTGGCCCCCACAGGCACATGGATTGATTCACAGACTGAATGTCAATCTGGATTCGCCATGTGATTTCGCTGTATTGAGCCATCTTCCACAACTCAAAATACTGCGAATGACGGGTCCAGGCGTTGATGATTCCGCTCTGCCGTACATTGCAAGCATGAAGAGTCTCCGCACACTCGATCTCTCCGGAAGTCGCCTTGCTGAGTCAGCGTTCATTGAAATGCCGGTCTTCGCGGCCCTGGCGCAGGTAAGCCTGGCTGATACGCAGGTTTCTGCGGCAACCCTGCGTTGGTTATCGTCGCTTCCACAGTTGCGGTCTCTTGATCTGTCAGGTTCCACAATCAATGGCTCAGCGGTGGATACGCAGTTGGCGTTCTCGAAACTGAGTCTGCTCGATCTCAATCGTGCCCACTTTGCGAAGGGCGTTCTGGCTCGATTGGATGTTCCCGTACTTGTCTCACTTCAGCTTCGATCTTGCGACCTCAATGACGTCGATCTGAACTCGCTCGCTGCGTATCCGAATTTGAAAGTACTTGACCTGGCGGAGAATCCGTTGGCAGGGCATGGGCTGGCTGCATGTCGGAACCTGCCACTCACAGAACTTCGCCTGCATCGCACTGGCCTCACTGACGCGGACCTTGAGTCCGTTTCCTGCCTGAAGAGCCTCACACGACTCGATGTATCCGACACGTCGATTTCAGGGACAGGATTCAAAACATGCTCCGACCTTTCGTTATACTCGATCAACCTGGATGGCGTCACGTTGAGTTCAGAAGGGATTGATGCGATCTGCCAGCTTAAAAGTTTGCAATATCTGAACCTCCAGAATGCCGTGCTCCCGGAAGATTCATTCCAATCGCTGGTCAACAAACTACAGCTAACGGGTGTGTCGCTCGATGGCACGAGTGAGAATATTCAGGCGTTCGCACAACCGGATGCCGTCGCTCGATTGGAATCCATTGGACTCAATCGACCTGACAAGAACGCACTGCGACTTCTTCGACAGTTCCCGAAAATACGGTCCGTCACGCTGCTTCATTGTGATGTCGATACAGCGACTGCGGAATTCATCATCCTCGCACTAAAATGCACATTTATTCAACTGAATAAATGCACAGTTTCGAATGAAGCGATGAGAGTCCTTGCGTCGTCCGAAACACTCTGGATCATTCAACTTCGCGGAATGCACAGCACCGACCTTGATATTGAATCATTGCGCCTGATCAATGAGAAGTTAAGTATCCAGCACATTCCTTCTGACGAGTATTGACTCGTAACTCGAGCAGTTGAGGATGGCACATTCGTTTAACCGCGTGGGCAACGCCCCGCGATGGAATCGATTCAGCGGGTCGCTGCACACGCTGCCCGCTGGGAAATCGGTTATACCGCACGCGGTCGCCAATGACTCGTTTAACGGCAAGCCGCAGGCGACCGCGTCCTCACCAAGTCGCTGACGCCTGCGGCTTGCCGTTAAACGATAGACATCTCATCCATTGCCGGAGTGAAGACGATAGCCGGACCTGCTGCAACGGACTAAACTTATCCCTCGTGCCGCGACTGTCCCCGCGACGTATTCGGAATATCGACTCCCGCTCCAAACGGTTTGTGCCATGAAAGTGCTTGTCGCAGAAGATGACCGCTTCACCCGTGAAGGACTGGTGGAAGTTCTGGAGGCGGAAGGCTATCGAGTCATTGCGGCCGTGGACGGCACGGATGCGATTCGGCTGTTCCGGGAGCAGGCACCGGACTTCGTGTGTCTGGACATTATGATGCCGGGGCACAGCGGTTACGAAGTGTGCCGTTCCATCCGGGCGATCTCGGCCGATGTCCCCATCATTTTTATCAGTGCGAAGGCGGAAGAGTTTGATCGGCTCGTGGGATTTGAGATCGGAGCCGATGACTTTATCGTCAAGCCGTTCAGTCTGCGTGAAGTTGTCGCCCGCGTGCAGGCGGTGGCGCGGCGCTGTTGTGCGCGGCAACCGAACGTGCCGCCGGAATTTCAGATGGGCGATCTGCGAGTCATCCCGGTCGAACTCCGCGCACGACGTGGCGACGTCGTGATGGAACTGAGTCCGCGCGATGTCCGGATACTGCAACTGCTGCATGAGAACGCGGGTCGGGCGCTGGATCGCAACGTCATTTTCCGGCACGGCTGGGGCGAAGATTATTTCCCCAACAGCCGGACGCTGGATCAACACATTTCGCAACTTCGCAAAAGGATCGAGCCGGATTCAAAACATCCGACACTCATTCAGACCGTACACGGCGTCGGCTATCGTTACGATCCGATCAACGACAGCGAGCGACCGTAAGATGACACGTCGCAGGATGCTGTTTCAAACGGAAGTGAGCTGGTTCGTTCCGGCCAGTGCGCTGGATGTCGCCCTGACGTTTCGGGTCCTGCAAAATCGCAACTTTCTGCTGAGGTGTTAAAACCTTACATGCCGAGTTCAGGCGATACCCCTTCTTCGGCATTACAGCAGGGCTGCGCCAACGAAAAAGTGTTCCGCCAGCCAGTGACGCAGGCCCAGAAGCCCCTGTCAGCGGCTGGCAGATTCACCACTGCCGATTTTACAGGTTCCACATCAAAGCATCGCTGTGGACGCTGTCCGCCATCAACGCATCGATCGCTGCTTCGTTGTCATCCAGCGTACCTGGCAATCGGACCATTGGAGACAGCACGGCAAGAGTCTGGCTCGTCATCAGAGCCGCAGGATCGCCCTGTCTCTCAACAGGAATCATTAATGATCCCTGCTCGACAGTCTGGCTCGAGTTCTTCTGCACAACTTCAGGCTGATGCGCGGTCGAATTTGCGTCGCGTGGCTCTGCACCGGGAATCTCTGAAAGTCGTTGGACTTCAGGAATTGTCAGACCGGCCAGCAACACTTCATCCAGCAGGATGATCGAATCCGGTTCGCCTGAAACGGCAGTGATCGAAAAGTTGACCTGCAAACTCCATGGACCAACTTCGGCAGTCGTGCTGATCGCTCTGACCCACGCTCGATAGGTTCCGACGGGTAGTGGTGTCACCGGAGTAAAGCTCGTGCCGACCAGCCCGGTCTGGTTGATAATGCCAGCGGTCAGAACATCTGTGCGTGTCACGAACACGTCATAGGAGGCAGCACCAGCGACCGGTGTCCAGGTAAACGTAGGCGTCGTGTCGGACGTTGATC
>JAYTAK010001272.1:0-2539 GCA_043737515.1 Candidatus Kuenenia sp.
AGTTCATGGTCGAGCGAGGCGGCCTGCAGTCGCGCTGACAGAGCATCGCTTTCCAGTGCCCGGTCGGTAATCTGGTCCAGAGCGCTCTGCAGATTGTCATTCATCGCCTTCGTGAAGATCGGAATCATGGCCCCCATGAGCAGGATCGGAGCGAGCACCCCCAGAATCAGCAACGGGCGCAGTGACTTGATTCGATCGCGGCGATCGAGTGCGTCGCGAATCCCCTGAGCGTTTGGAAATCGCTTGGACGGAACAGCGTTCAGGCATCGATCGATAATATCGGCCAGTCGACCGTCCACGCCTTTGAGCTTGCGGTGAATTGTCGGCACGCCGCTGCTGATGATGATTTTCTGATAAACCTTCAGACGTTCATCCAGTGTGTCGGCCGATTCCAGTTGCCGCTGCGTGGCTTCGGTGCGATGCGGCGGACTTCCCGTCAGCAAGTGATAAAACAGCGCGCCGACGGCGTAGACGTCCCATTTCGCGTCCGGCAGGGCATCCAGATCGGCCTGTTCCGGTGCCATGTAATAGAGTGTACCGAGCGCCGGACTTTGTTCGTGCGACATGCGTGCCTGGCCAAAATCGCAAAGTCGGGCGTGCATCTGGCCATCCAGCAAGACGTTATCGGGCTTGAGATCGCAATGCAGCACACCGGCGCCGTGAGCATCAATGAGCGCGTTGCAGATTTCCCGAACGATCCGCACCGAATCGTCAACGGACAAGTGGCCTCGGGTCAGAAAGTTTCCGAGTGAACCGTTTTCGACGTACTCCATGACGAAGTAAGGGGGTTCCGCGTTCCATCCAACATCCAGGAGCCGGACGATGTTGTGCGACGTGTAAACCGCCGCCAGCTTTTCGACTTCGCGGCTGAGCATCGACCAGTTGAGACCGCGCTGATGCGGATAGAACTTTACCGCCACCATCCGCCCCGTACGATCTTCGCGGGCGAGCCAGACCGTGCCGTACGCTCCCGTTCCCAGACGGCGCACGATGGAATAGCCTTCGATTTCGGCGGGCGGCGTGTTCCCCTGCAGACTTAAACGGCGTGACCGTTCGCGATCATCGTCGCTCTGAATTTCCGTATCGTTCGAACCGGTCACAAGGGGACTCATTCAACAAACTGAGTGAAAGTGATTGCTGAGCGGAATTGTACTCAGAGTCACTCAGTTTAGAAACCGGACTTACAGAGCTACGCGGGTTTCTTCTTCTGCGGCTGCCGGAACGGCGCTTCGCTTGGTCCGGCCTACAAACCGGACTTACAACTACGCGGCTTTCTTCTTCTGCGGCGGCGGAGTCTTCACGGCGTCAGTGGCGGTAGTGGCGGTAGTATCTGTTTTGCGGATGATGCGCACCGGTTCCATTGGTGCCGGTTGATGCTCGGCGACCAGCGCGAGAATCGGAGGCATCAGAAACAGTGACACCAGCAGGCTTGAGGCGACTCCCAGAGACAGCAGAATGCCAATGCTGAACATCCCGTAGTGCGAGGCAACGGTCAGACTTCCAAAACCGGCAATCGATGTGAGCGAAGTCACGATGACGCTACTGAGCGTATCAGCAGATGGTTCGAAAGTCTTTTTTCCAGCGGCGATCTGTTGGCGGCAATCGGCCACCAGATAGATTCCGTTGTCGATCCCGATCGCAAAAATCAGCGGCAGGGCAATCAGGTTGAGAGGATTCAGCGTCAGCCCGAGCAAAGCCATGATTCCCAGCATGAGCACGCTGCCTGCGAACGCGGGAAGTAAAGTCAGAGCCGTGTCCCGCAGATTGCGATAATCCAGCACGGCGGCGATAAAGATTACCAGCCCCAGACAGATCAGCACGAGCATCGTCGGATCGACAGCACCATTGCGCTTGAACAGCGTGTATCCGATGAAGGCGGCGACAACGACAGGCGGAATGACGGTCAGAAGTTTTTGCCCCGGTCGCAGATAGTTGAACAGCAACAGCATCGAGATCACCGCCAATGCGTACAGTCCGATGCTTGCATACGTGGTGTGCATTCGACCGGCAGACTCCAGATTCTGGACAGGTACACCTGTCACTTCCGGATCGACGGTTCGCAGTTCTTCCACGAATGCCGTCAGAGCTGCTCCGTTCCAGACATCTTGCTTCGGATAAATCCGCAGCGCCCAGTGCTGTGTGTTGTCGGCATCGACTCGGACGTAACGATTTTTGAGTTCATGTGGCACATCGCGGAGCCCAATGGGCCGAAAGTCATTTGAACCTGCGATGTCGGCGTATTCATCGATCATCCATTTGGCGATCATGTCGTTGTACGCAGTCAGAATCTCGCTGGACCGGCTTCCCGGTGTTTTCGACATATCGTCGAGGAACTGATCCAGCGCTTTGGCGGCTCGTTGCGCCGTGGGATTGGATGATTTCTTGACGGCAGCGTACAGATTATCGACTTCCTTGCCGACCACATCGTACTCGGCGGGCGCGATCGAAGGCACGCTCTTCGGAATGTTGGCAGCACTCTGCTGCAACTGCCGGATTAACTGCATCGACTGATCGTCAGGCGTTTCCGGGAGTTTGCTGG